>CAZPZE010000366.1:0-2965 GCA_964590625.1 uncultured Solibacteraceae bacterium | reverse complement strand
GCCGTTACATCCTGAAATTTGCCGTTGCCCACATTGCGGTAGAGAACATTGCCGGGCGAGAGCTTGCCGTGCGCCAGGTCGGCGCCGTTGGCGAAGAACAGGTCGGGCTGGCCGTCGTTGTCGAAATCGATGACGCCCACTCCGGAGCCGAAGGTTTCGACCATATACTTCTCCTCCGACGCTCCGTTTTCGTGGCGAAAGGTGATGCCTGACTCCGCGGCAACGTTCGTGAACTGCACTCCGGCAGCTTCACGAGGCTCCGGCCTCGCGGCCTGCTGGCTGTGGAGCAGCAGCAGATTCGCACCGAAGATCAGAAAAACTTTGCGCAGCAGCAGGGCCCCCTGGGGTCCTATTTTATCTGCCGCTCTCTCGCTTCGGCACTACTTGCCCGCCATCAGGACTTCCACATAGTCTCCCAATTGCCGGGCGGTGAATTGATTGCCTTCGAAATCGGCTGCCAGCCGGCCCCGGCGATCGATCACCAGAGTATGCAGCGAGTGCGTGAAGTAGACTTCGTCAGGCCAGAAATTCAGCCCGAACTGGCGCGAAACGGCTTTCACTTCGTTGAGCGACCCGGTCAGGAAATGCCACGATTCCGGATTGGCCTTCCAGGTCGACGCATACTTTGCCAGCGCTTTCGGCTGGTCATGCACCGGATCGAAGCTGATGCTGAGCAGCACCAGATCGCGGCCCATGCGGCTGGCGAAGCGTTGATTCAGCTGGCCGAAGTTGTTGGAGAGCCGGAAGCAGTAATCCGGCAGCGGGCAGCTTGTATAGATGAACGTCACGCCGACTACTTTCCCGGCCCATTGCGACAGGGATACGCGGCGGCCGGTCTGATCGGTCAGGGTGAAGTCAGGCACGGCATCGCCCGGTTTCACGGTGGCGTGAGGGGCTTCGAGCAGTTGCAGACGGCGCGCGAGCAGCGGCTCCCGATCGGAACTTTCATAACGATGGATGCGGATGCCTTCGGCATACGAGCGATCCTTCTCCACAACCAGCGTGAAATCCACATAGGCACCCGGCTTCAGATCGGCCAGCTCATGATCATCCACAACGGAATAGGGCATCTCCATCGCTTCCATGTAACCTGGAATGGCTGCGCAGGAGGCGTCGAAGGTGCGGTGCGGCCGGTCCACTTTCAGAACAATTCCGGTGACAGGGTAACGTGTCGCGGCAGCCAGGCTCATAGCGGCCAGGAGGAGCAAGGCAGTGGCTCTCGCTCCCCTAGAGAGCATGATTGCCTCCCAGCCGGTAGCGGGCGCGTTTGATCACGCGGTACTCATCCGCGGACTGCCGGATTTCGATCGCCTGATTTTTGGGCACGGACGCAAACCGCTGCGGCTGTGGATCTCCGGGCCACTGGATCTCCAGGCCCACGATCTCCGCCGATTTGCCGAGCCCCATGTGCTGCTCGAGAGGCGAGGCGCCGAATGATCCGCCGCTGCCCACGGTCCGATAAACGGATCGGGTTTCCGTTCCGTTCTTCACGGTCACTTTGATCCTGGCGCCAATAGCCGCGCGGTTCGCCCTCGCGCCGACCAGCCGCACGCTGATCCAATCGTTGCCGTGTCCCGGGTTTTCGAAAAGCCGGAACGCATGGCGGTCCCCCGGAACCGCTCCGCCGACCACTTCCAGCAGGTCTTCATCGCCGTCATTGTCGAGATCCGCGAATGCCACGCCGTGCCCTTTGTGCAGCTCGCCCGTGCCGGAGGAAGCGGTGATGTCCACGAACTTTTTCCCGCCTTTGTTATGCAGAAGCACATTGGGCAGCAGAGCAGCGTAAGTCGGTTCTCCGGTGCCGAAGTAAATATCCGGATATCCGTCGTTATCCACATCGCCGAAATTCGAACCCATCGGCATGAAGACCTTGTTCAGGCCGGTTTCCTCAGTGACATCGCGAAACGCGCCGTTGCCCAAATTGCGATAGAGCTTGATCGTCGGGGCGTTGTGGGGCAGGCCCAGGTAGGTTCGGACGGTTTCGTCGATGGACATCGCGTAACCGCTCGCCAGCAGATCCGGCAGGCCGTCGTTATCGTAATCGAAAAACCAGGCAGCGAATCCATGGCCTGAGGCCTGGACGCCGGCCTGAGGCGCTACGTCAGTGAAAGTGCCGTTGTGGTTGTTGTGGAAAAGCGCGCTGTCGCCGCGGTAGTTGGAGACGAACAGATCGGCGTAGCCGTCATTGTCATAATCGGCCGCCACCACGGCCTTGGTCAGCACGGACAGATCAGTGCCTGATGAATGTGAGACGTCCTTGAATGTGCCATTGCCGTTGTTCAGGAAAAGCTGGTTCGGCTCGTTTTCGTTGCCTACATAGAGATCGAGGAATCCGTCGTTGTTAATATCCACCCACACGGCAGTCTGCGTGGTGGTTGGCTCGGCGAGGCCGGCTTGCGCGGTGACGTCTGTGAAGACGCCGTGGCAGTTGTTGCGCAGCAGCGATTTCCGCTGGGCCGTTTCCCAGCCGCCGCGCAGCACCAGGATATCGAGGCAGCCATCATTGTTGTAATCGGTCTGGATGAGGTTGAGTCCACCCACCTGGGAGGCCAGTCCGGATTGCGCGCTGCGGTCGGTAAACGTGCCATCCCCATTGTTGTGGAAGAAATGCATGGGGGCGCAGAAATCCCAGTCGGAGGTGACGATATCGAACAGACCGTCGTTATCGAAATCGTCGACGATCAGGCCGCCTGCTTCGGAGAAGATCGTGCCAAGGCCCACACGCGGCGCTACGTCGGTGAAGCGGCCAATATCTTCGGTGGATGCAAATCGCGAAGGCTCCAGCAGTTGCTCTTTGGGCACACCCGCCGGATATTGACCGATCGTCATATAAGCCAGGTTCAACAGCCACCGGGTCTCGAGATCGCCAGGCCTCAGCTTCAGCGATGCGAGGAGGTACTGGATGGCTTTTTGCGAATCGGCACCGTTGGGGTATTTAAATTGGGGACGAATCGGAAAGATGCAG
>CAZPZE010000365.1:0-5990 GCA_964590625.1 uncultured Solibacteraceae bacterium | reverse complement strand
GCGCGCCGCGCCTTCAACACTTCACTCACCACCGGCGCGAGCGACAGCACGATAATCCCCAGCACCACCTTCTCGAAATTCTTCCTCACCAGATCCACTTGTCCCAGTTGCGAGCCGAGCGAGGTAATCGCAATCACCCAGATCGATCCCCCCAGCACACTGAATCCGATAAAGCGCGGGTAAGGCATTCGCGCCACGCCCGCAATGAACGGGATGCAGCTGCGGACGATCGGAATGAAGCGCGCGTACATGATCGCCCTCGCGCCGTACTTCTCGTAGAACAGCTGCGTTCGTTTGATCTGATCGGGATGGAAGAAGCGTGATTTCGGCCGGCTGAAAACCTTCGGCCCCGCATGGTAGCCGAGGAAGTACCCGAGATTGTCGCCCAGAAACGCTGCCACCATCAGCATGCCGCAGATGAGGTAGATGTTCAGGCCCGCCGCGCCGCTCGCCACGCCCACGCTGAAGAGAAGAGAATCGCCCGGCAGGAAAAAACCCGCCAGCAGCCCGGTCTCGGCGAAGATGATTCCCGCCAGCCCCGCGAGGCCCAGCGAGCTCGAGAGCAGCGTCCGCACCAGGTCCAGCAGGCGTTCCGCGTTATAAAGCGAGCGGACGAAATCGATGATCGGCTGCATGCGGTCCGCGTCGGTTGCCGCTTAGCTGGTCTGGCGGAAGCTCGCCACGATCCGGTCGATCACGTCCTGATGGATCTTCAGGTCCCCGTTGGCGATCATGCTGTCCCGCAGACCCTGCTGGAAGAAGGTGGCGCGTTCGCGCGTCTTCTCCTGATGCAGATCGTCGGTGATCTTCTGCTTCTGCGCGGCCAGACCGGACATGTCGGCCGGCGTTGAGGTCAGGATCTTCGCCACCATCTGCCCGCCGCTGACCGAGATGGGACCGACGATGCTTCCCGCCGGCTTCGTGAACAGGTCGGGCACCACGCCCGCATTGCCCACCGATTCGAGCGCGTCGTTCCGCGTCACGTCGTTGGAGGTCTTCACCGTGATGTTCATCGACTTCGCGGCCTTCTCCAGATCGCCGCCCATCGACTGCACCTTCGAAGCCAGTTCCTTTGCCTTCTCCAGCACGATCTTCTGGCCCTTGGCCGTCATCGCCGCGTTCTTCACCTTTTCGCGCACTTCATCGATCGTGCCCTGGTGCGCGGGGACCACGTTGGTCACATCCGCGATCAGCGCGCGGCCATCCGGCAGCACCACCGGTCCGAGCGTCACTTCAAATTTCTTCAGCGCGCTCACCGCATCGAAGAGATCTTTCGAAACGCCGATCCCCGGGATCGGATCGTTGGGCTGAATGTTGTCCACGTTGACAAGCGTCCCGCCCACTTCCTCGGCCACCTTCTCCGGATGCGTGGGATCTTTCTTCAGGTCCGTGATCGCCTTGTCCGTCAGGTTCTGCATCATCTGGCTGGCGGCCTGCTTCTGCAGTTCGGTCTGCAGCTGAGCCTTCACTTCGTCGAAGGGCTGCAGGTGGGCCTGCTCGTGCGCTTCCACCTGGATGATGTGATAGCCGTATTCCGTCTTCACGAGGTCGCTCGTGTCGCCGGGCTTCAGCGAAAATGCCGCCTTCTCGAATTCGGGAACGGTCTGGCCCTTGACGATCCAGCCGAGCTCGCCGCCCTTCTGCGCTGAACCGGGATCTTCCGAATTGTCCTTCGCCAGCTTCGCGAAATCGCCGCCACCCTTGATCTGCTTCAGCAGATTTTCGGCTTTCGCTTTCACGGCGGCGTCGTTGGAAGCGTCTGACTTCAGCAGAATGTGCCGCGCCTGAACCCGCTCCGGCGTCTGGAACTGGCTCTCGTTGTCTTTGTAAGCCTTCTGGAGCTGCGCGTCGGTGATCTGAACGCCCGCGCCCACTTTCGCCGGATCCAGCACGATCACGGCGAGGCTGCGCTTATCCGGCACCATGAAATCGCCCTTGTGGCTGTCATACCAGGACTGGATCTCTGCGTCGGTCGGCTCCGCTTCCTTCTGGAAGTCGGCAGCCCCGAGCACGGCGTACTGAACCTTCACCTTGTCGTTGCGCTTGTGGTATTCCTTCTCCACTTCCTGCTCAGTCACCACCACGCCGCCGGCAATCAGAGACTCCAGCCGCGTGATGAGCATCTGACGCTGCATGTCCGTCCGCATGTCGGCGAGCGTGGTGTTCTGCGACTGCAGAACCTGCGCCAGCATGGCCGAGTCGACCTTGCCGTCTTTCACGGCTGTGGGCGGAAGCGAGTCGATGAGGGCGTTCTCTGCTTCATCCGGCGTCACCTTCATCCCCATCTTCCCGGCCTTCCAGACCATGATCCGTTCATTGATCGCCTGCTGGATCACCTGCGGCGCGTAAATCGAAAGCAGTTCCGCTGGGATCTGCTGGTTCTGGGTCAGACGGCGGATCATCTGGGTGATTTCCTGCTCGGTCAGCTTGTCGCTGCCGATCTGCGCCACGACGGCGGTATCGGTCGTCGTGCCGGTCATCCCGGAATTCGGGATCAGGTAGGTGACCATCGAAAGGGCCACAAGGCCCAGAAGCACCATCAGAAATCCGCGAACCATTTTGTCGCGGCTGCGAAAGAGGTCAAACATGCCGGGGGAAATCTCCTGCTGAAACTGCGATTAAACCAAACTTCTTATTGTAGCAGCGGGCGGCGCGGGCAGGAATGTACGCGAAGGAACGAACCATTGCGCCGCTAACTTCTGTATTGTTAGACGGTTGAACCGCCTAAAGGTGACACTCGGCATGGACCGCCCGGACCGCCTTTTCAAGGCCGTCCTTACGGACCGCAATCGAGATCGTCAGCTCGCTCGAACCCTGCGCGATTGCGATTACGTTCACCTTCTCCCGTGAAATTGCCGTAAAGATCCGGCCCGCCAGGCCCTGCGCGCCGCGCATGCCTTCGCCGACCACGGCCAGCAGACCGACGTTGCGGTCCACCCCCACGTCATTCACGTAACCGTGCGCAAATTCCAGCGACAGAGCGACTTTGATCGCGTCAATCGCCTTTTCGAGTTCATCGTTGCGGACGAGAAAGCAGAAACTCTGCCGGTAGCTCGAACTCGAGAGCGCCAGGATTTCCACATTGACCCGATCCAGCGCGTCGAGCGACCGCCCCATCAGGTGAACCCCGCTGACCGCCGCGCTCGCCGGTTCCAGCGATACCAGCGCCACGTTCGCCATTGAAGTCACGGCCTTCGCGCCGGAATTGCCGGCCGTCAGCCTCGGGACGATTCGCGTGCCCGGCTTCTCCGGCGAAAAGCTGTTCTTGCTCCACACCGGGATACCGCGCTCCACGAGCGGTGCGATCGTCCGCGGATGCAGCACTTTCGCTCCGGCCCAGGCCAGTTCGGCTGCTTCGCTGTAGGTGATTTCGCCGAGGATCCTCGCGTCCGGCACGAGGCGCGGATCGGCCGTCATGATGCCGTCCACGTCGGTCCAGATCCAGAGTTCCGTGGCATCGAGCGCGGCCGCCAGAATACTGGCCGAAAAATCCGAGCCGCCGCGGCCGAGCGTCGTCGGCCAGCCTTCCACCGTGGCGCCGTTGAAGCCGGTGACGATCGGAATTGCGCCCTTGCGGAGAATCGGCATCAGCCGCCCCTGCGCTTTCTCGCGCGTCAGATCCATCAGAGGGGACGCGGCATTGAAGACCGAATCGGTCACTACCGCCTCAGCCGCGTTCACCGCCTCGGCGGAAATCCCGCGGGAACGCAGGTGCTCGCTGACCAGCAGCGCGGAGAGCCGCTCGCCGACGGCGATGGCTTCATCCACGGCGCGCGCCGGGCGATAGCCCAGCATCTGCATGCCGTTCACGATGCGATGAAATTCGGCGACCAGCTCTTTCACTTCGCCGTTGACGCGCTCGAGTTCGGCCGCTGGAATCAGATCCTTCGCGGCCTCCAGATGCCGCGTGGTGAGCTGCTCGAGGTTCCGGTCGATCGCGATCTGATCGTCCGCTTCGGCGAGCCGCGTGGTGTCGAGCAGAAGATCGGTGATCTTCGACATCGCGGAGACCACCGCCGTGACCGGCCTCTCGGCCGCGTACCGCGCAATCAGATCGCAGGCGGCCTTCATCCGTTCGGCGGAGCCCACGCTCGTGCCGCCAAATTTCATGACAAGCAGATTTTCCAAAACCAGCTACACTCCTTTGTTACGCCTTGCCGTTCGATATCTTCGCGCGGACGATGGCCAGCACCGCGTCTTCCACCTGTTTGAGCGTCATTCCCGTGGAATCCAGGTAGACCGCGTCGGGAGCCTGCAGAAGAGGCGATTCCGCCCGGTTGCGGTCCCGCTGGTCGCGCTCGGCGAGTTCCGCCGCCAGCGTCCTGTGGTGCTCGTCCGGCAATTCACCGGCGCGCCGGCGCACCCGCTCGGACGGGTCGGCATCCAGAAATATTTTCACACGCGCCTCGGGAAAAACCACGGATCCGATGTCGCGGCCTTCCATCACCACATTCTCGTGGCGGGCCATCTCGCGCTGCTTGGCCACCATCGCCGCGCGCACGCCGCCAATCGCGGCCACCTGCGAAGCAATCGCCGAAATTTCCGGAGCCCGGATCGCTTCGGTCACATCTTCGCCGTTGAGCCGCACGTGCCGGTGACCGGGCAGTTCGATCTCGGCCGAGAGCGCAAGTTGCTCGAGGCGCTGCGCGTCGGAAACCGCCGTCCCTGTGCGGGAAGCCCAAAGAGCAACTGCGCGATACATGGCGCCGGTATCGATGTAGATGTAGCCCAGCCTGTCCGCGATGGCGCGCGCGATCGTGCTTTTCCCCGCGCCTGCGGGGCCGTCAATGGCGACGACGTTACCCATCGGTCAGGCGGTGGCCTGCGCCCGGGGCTTGCGGTGCGCTCGTCCGATGCCGGTGTAGTCGAACCCGGCTTTGCATGCCTCGTCCGGACTGAAAAGGTTTCGTCCATCCACCAGGACTGCGGTTTTCATGCGTCCCGCCAGTTCCATCAGATTCAGGCTCGCGAATTCCGGCCACTCGGTGATCAGCAGCAGAGCGTCCGCCTGTTCTGCGGCCTGCGCGGCGCTCGAACAGTACTGCACTTTGAGGTCGGGATTCTGCTCGCGGCAGGCATCCATTGCAATCGGATCGTAAACACGCACGCGCGCGCCCAGGCGGATCAGCTTTTCCGCAATCTGCAGACTCGGGGCATCGCGCAAATCGTCCGTGTTGGGTTTGAAAGCGAGGCCGAGCATGGCGATCGTGCGGCCCTTCAGGATGAAAAGCTTTTCCTGCAGCTTCTGAATCACCACCTGGCGCTGCAGGCGATTGACCGAAATCGACGCGTCGAGCAGCTGCGGGTGATACCCGTATTCGTTCGCCGTATGCAGCAGCGAGCTGATGTCTTTGCCGAAGCAGCTCCCGCCCCATCCGAGGCCCGCATTCAGGAAGCCCATGCCGATGCGCGCGTCGAGCCCGATGCCGGTCATCACTTCCTTCACGTCGGCGTCCACGCGCTCGCAGATGTTGGCGATCTCGTTGGCGAAGCCGATTTTCATCGCGAGAAACGCGTTGGCGGAATACTTGATCATTTCCGCGCTGGTCAGCGTGGTGGTCACGAGAGGAGCGGATTCCACGCGCGACGGACGCGGCGCAAAGGCGGGAGCTTCGAACTGCTGTTCGGAGAGGGCGCGATAAAGCTCGCGCAGAAGGCTGAGCGACCGTTCATCTTCGGTTCCGATTACGATGCGATCCGGGTAAAGAGAATCGTGAATCGCCGATCCCTCGCGGAGAAATTCCGGGTTGCTGGCGACGCTGAATTCGATTCTTCCATCCGAGTCCGGGATACCTTCGCGGATCAGAGCGCCGACGAGGTTACCTGAGCCAACCGGCACGGTCGATTTGTTAATGACGACACGGTAGCGCGAGGAGTCCATGGCCGCGCCGACACCGCGAGCGGCGGCCTCGAGATAAGTCAGGTTCGATTCCCCCGACGGCAGAGGCGGCGTACCGACGGCGATAAAGATGGCGTCACTTTCGCGTACC
>CAZPZE010000364.1:0-2227 GCA_964590625.1 uncultured Solibacteraceae bacterium | reverse complement strand
GGCCAGAGCGAGCTGACGGAAACAAAGGCGGCAGATTCCGTACTTGCGCAGGAACGCGCGCGGACGGCCGCAGCGCCAGCAGCGGTTGCGGTGGCGGCACTGCAGCTTCGGCGTCTTCGCCTTCTGCGCCTTCGCCAGCTTGATATCTTTTGCGATTTTCGCGGTGGTTGCCATCGGATTCCCTTTGTTTTTCGTTACTGACGGAACGGCATCCCCATGTGCCGGAGCAGAGCGTTGCCTTCGGCGTCCGAACGCGCGGTCGTCGTGATGCAGATGTTCATGCCCTTTGTCTTCTCAACCTTGGAGTAGTCGATCTCGGGGAAAATCAACTGGTCCTTCACGCCGAGCGTGAAGTTGCCGCGGCCGTCGAACGCGCGCGGCGAAACGCCGCGGAAGTCGCGCACGCGGGGCAGGGCAACGTTCATCAGGCGGTCGAGGAACTCGTACATGCGGTCGCCGCGCAGCGTCACCATGGTGCCGATCGCCATGCCTTCGCGGAGTTTGAAGGCCGCGATCGACTTGCGCGCTTTGGTAACCACCGGGCGCTGGCCGGCGATGGCCGCGAGCTCGTTCACCGCGCCATCCATCAGCTTGGCGTTGCCGGTGGCTTCGCCCATGCCGATATTGATGCAGATCTTTTCGATCTTCGGCACGGCCATCGGGTTCGCGTAGCCGAACTCCTTTTTGAGCGCCGGTACCACTGTTTTCTGGTAATGTTCCCTGAGTCTTGCTGCCATGTTTCCGCCTTTACTTCCTGTCGAGCGACATGCCGCACTTGTGGCACACGCGCGTGCGGCGAACCCCGCCGCCGGGCAACTGATCCACGTGCTTCTTAATGCGCACCGCGCCGCACTTACCGCACAGGATCATGACGTTCGAGACCGCGATGGGGGCTTCCTTTTCGGCGATGCCGCCCGCGATCTGTTTCGCCGGGTTTTTCCGCGTATGACGCTTGACCAGATTGACGCCTTCGACGATGACTCGTCCGGTCTCGCTGTGGATCTCGAGCACGCGTCCGGTCTTGCGCACATCACGGCCGGAGATCACCTTCACCTGGTCGTCTTTCCGGAGCTGAATGCGCACCGGAGCCTGTTTCTTCTTCCCAATTCCTGGCATGACTTAAATAACCTCCGGGGCGAGCGAAACAATCTTCATGTAGCGCTTGTCGCGCAGCTCGCGGGCCACCGGTCCGAAGACGCGGGTGCCGACCGGCTCGCCGATTTCATTGATCAGCACGGCGGCATTCGAATCGAACCGGATGTAGCTGCCGTCGCGGCGGCGCGTTTCCTTGCGCATCCGCACAATGACGCAGCGCACCACTTTCCCCTTCTTGATGGCGGAATCCGGCGCCGCTTCCTTCACGGATGCCGTGATCACGTCGCCGAGGCCGGCGCGTAATCCGAGGTCGCCGCCGCGGGGCGCAATGCACGAAAGCCTGCGCGCGCCGCTGTTATCGGCTACCTCGAGGATTGTTCTCATCCCAATCATGGCGGTTTTCCTTTGTACCCTTCAGTCCTTCAGTTAAATCTTCACGTCGAGGTCGGACGGCTTGGCCGTTCCCACCAGCGCCGAACGCCGGATCACTTCTTCGAGCTTCCACCGCTTCAGCTTGCTCAGCGGACGGCTCTCGGAGATCCGCACCACATCGCCCACCTGCGCCGTGCCGGCTTCATCGTGCGCATAGAACTTCTTGTGCTTTTTCACGATGCGCTTGTACAGCGGATGCGGCACGCGGCGGCTCACCTGCACCACGATGGTCTTCTGCATTTTGGTCGACACCACTTCGCCGACCTTTTCGGTTTTGCGGACAACTTTTTCTTCGGCCATCGCTACTTCGCTCCCTGCAGTTCTTTGGCGCGCAGATAAGTGAGGAGGCGTGCCCGGTCCTTCTTCATCTCGCGAATTTTCTTGAGGCCTTCGGTCTGGCCCATCGAGAGGCGGAAGCGAAGCTGGAAGGTCTGCTCTTCGATTTCCTTCAGCTTGTTCCGCATTTCCGCCGGATCGAGACCGGCCAGTTTATCTTTCTTCATTTCGCTTCTCCCGCGAATCGCAGCCCGCAGGCTGTTATTCGGCGACCTCCCGCAGCACGAATTTGGTCTTGAGGGGAATCTTGTGAGCGGCGAGGCGCATGGCTTCGCGCGCGATATCCGGCGTCACGCCTTCCATCTCAAACAGCATCTTGCCGGGGCGGATCACTGCCACCCATTCCTCGGGCGCGCCTTTACCT
>CAZPZE010000363.1:0-6771 GCA_964590625.1 uncultured Solibacteraceae bacterium | reverse complement strand
CTGCGCCATCGGCTTTCGTGGCGACGCCCGCAAGATCGAACTCGCCGTGCAGCTTGCCTTTCTCCTTCTGGAATTTGGTGGAGGAGGGGAGGAAATCCATGACGAGCTTCACCTCCGCGATGTTGGGTCGCGAATAGAACCAGGGGAGCTGCATGGTGGCCCTGATGTTTCCCGCGCCGGCTGCCGCCTTCGCTTCGAGTTCCTGACCCGCGGGTTTACCGGCGAGCGGATCGACGGGCTTTTCGGTGCAATAGCTCTTCCGGGAACGCAGTTCGATGTCGCCGCGGTCGACTTTGAGATTCAGGGAATGACAACTGCCTTCGGGCGCGTCGATCGCGGGTGTGTAGGAGATCAGGTAATACTGATCCTGCTCGAGCGCCACTTTGCCGAGAGATGCGGCGAGGTCGTTCGTGGTGGTGAAGAGAAGTCCGCCGGTGCCTTCGGCCAGAGTGCCGAGTAGATTGGCAAAGCTGGTGTCGTCCGGTTGCGTTATTTGCGGGACATTGCCTCGCGGCGAGCGGGCATTTTGGGGCGGGGTGCTTACGCGGTCGGTATAAGCAGTCGCTCCCAAATTGCCGCTGACGGCGTAGATCGCGACGTTCGCTTTGTTGCACGCGGCGACCGCCGCCTGCACGAAGCTGCTGAGCCCAGGGGTGAGGGGCGCGCCGCCCGAAAATAAGACGAGCGCCTTGCGTCCTTTGATGACGGCGAGTGAGTCGGCCAGGCTCTGGACGGCACTCAGAAAATCACGGTAAGGAGAGGTGTCTACATCCGCGGCGATGGTGGAGACGCCATTGCTGCGCGCGCCGTCGCGGATCAGCCCGGCGTTATTGGCCGCGGTGCTTTGCACGATCGCGAGCGCTTTGCGGAGGCGATCGGCATCGGCGGTGAAGTTCTGAGTAATCTGCAGATCGCGGCCGTAATTAATGACCGCCATGTATCGATCGGGACTGCCGAAGCTGTCGACGAAATGCGTGGCATCCTGGTGCATGGCGACCTGGCTGGTTTGCCCGGCGGTGGAAGTATCGAACAGCATCGCGATGTAGTGCTTGTTGGAGCGGTCTGGCGAGACCGCGGCGCTTTCGAGCGAGAAGCCGGTGATCTTCTGCTCTTTGCCGTCTTCCCAGATGCGGAAATCCTTTGCGGCAAGATCGCGAACGAACTCGCCCTTTTTGTTGACCGCGACGGCGTCGACGAGGACGACGCGGGTTTCGGTGCGGATCAGAGGTTCCTGCTGGGCGGAGAGAAGGATGATGCCGGCGGCGGCGAGCGAGAACAAACGAGTCTTCATGGGATATCCACCACGCTGCTTTGGGCTGACATGGACTGGCCTTCCGCGTCGCGAATCACCATGCGGACGGTGTAGCGGCCGGAGTGCACGGTGAAATCCTGTTCGACGGAGAGGCCGGAGTTCAGGCGCGTTTCAAGAGTGCGATCGAGGAAGCGCATCTGAAGGATTTTCTGCTGACCGCTGATGTAATTGCCGTCGTTGTCAAAAAGGCCGGTGACGACGGTGACGTCATCGGTGTTGCGGTCGTTCACCTTTTTGAACGGCAGCTTCTTCGCGTCGATTTTTGTGACGGCGGAAAGGGTGACGTCGCCGTTGTCGCCTTTGAAATATTGCGTCTGGAGCACGGCGGGAACGTTATGGATTTCATCGCGCGAGAAGAAGGTCTCTTCGATCTGCTGATTGGCCTGCGCTTCGGGGCCGGCGGCCGAACTCGCGGCGTAGTAGCCTTTGCGGACCTGGAGACTGTAACCCTTCTGGTTTTTCAGCGTGACTTTCAGGGTGTGGAATTTGCCGTCGAGCTTGAGGTCCAGCGGAGAGAAACCGAGGACATATACATATTGGGGCGTTGCCGCCACGCGGGCCATGCCTTCATCGAAGTCGTTCGTTCCCTGATAGAAAGTGCCGCCGGTGCCTTCGGCGAGGCTGGCGATGACATCGGTCACGGTCATCGCTTCCGCGGTTCGAAGGGGCGCCTTCCGCGCGAGGGTGCTCGAATTCGCGATGTGCTCGCTGGCGCTTGCTCCGGCGGCCATCGTATAGAGGCCGCGGGCATCCAGTCCGCCGATGACGATGCTGGCCTTGATGGCCCGTTCGATGAGACCCATCTCTTCCTGGCGCCGATCATCCAGCACGAGATAGCCGGGTGAGATGAGGACGATATTGCGCTTGCCGGGCATGGACGTCATGCGGGTGATGAGAGCGCGGGTGGCGCTGATGGCCGACTCCGTATCGCGCTCGCCAAACTGAACCGCGAGACGCGCGGAGCGGAGGGCGGCTTCCACAGCTGTGCAGAAGTTGGAAATATCGTGCGGACCTTCGCACTGACGGACCGATTGATTGAGTGAGGGGTCCGCCGCGGCCTGGGTTGGATCCATGGGCAGGTTGAGGCACGACATGGCATCGACCGCCGCCAGGCGAAGAGCGTTCACGTCATCTTTGTTATTGATCAGATCAGCCGTGTAGTAGTCCACCGCAGGGCAGGAATTCTGTTCCGCAGCTCTTTCTGTGGAGGCGGCGCCGACCGTTATGGCATTGATGACGGAGTGGATCTTCTCGCGTTCGGCAGTGAATTCGAGATTGTGCTGGCCGGAGGTGGTGTAGACGGCGACCCGCAGTTTCGGGCTCTGAGAGGAATCGATCTGCCGCAAAGCGGCATTGCGGGTGTTCACGAGCTCCTGCAGGTCGAGGTGGAGATCGTCAAAGAGATAGGCGACGAAGTGGTCCGGCGTGTCATTGACCGAGGGAGCGGGGGGCGGGGCAGACGGTGAAGGCGTTGCGGGCGGAGGCGCGGCAATTTCTTCCTCACCGAGCTTTTCGATGCTGAATTTGGAGATGAGCTGAGGTTTTCCGTTGTCGAAAAGCTGAAAATCATCGACGCTCAGGTTGCCGACGGTATGTCCCTGGCTGTCGCGGACGACGACGGGGACGGGAATGAGGTTGCTGGTGGAACGGAAGAGAACGGGGGCGTCCTGCGAGGTCATCTCCGGGCTTTGGGCCGGAATCCCAAAAGAGAACACAAAAACGAAAAAGAAAAAACGAACCCAATTTCGGGTTAAGCTCTGTGAAAGCAGTGAGATGGAAGGCAACCGGGGGGCGACAGCAGGTGGTGCAGATGCTTTCATCCTTGTTTGCAAACATATCATGACCGGGCGAGGAAATTGAGCGAGGCCAACGGTAACTGGCTCAACCGAAAGTAAATATTTGTAGCGAATCGCTGAAATGGCCTGAGAACACAGTTTCGTGGCCCCGGGCGTGCTGACTCACTGGCGGAGGAGGAGCAGGTGAAGTCGCGCGAAGCCGAGCCCGAACTATTTGGTGTTACGACCGGATCGTTGCCATACTGCCACGTCGCCCGTCAGCTTCTGGAAGCTTTCGGGGATACCGTGCAGGAACTCATGAAACTGCACGAGCAGCAGTTTCAGTGCGTGCTGGCGGGCGATACCGGGGCCAATCGTTTCGATCTGCTGATTCACGAAGCGAACGAGCGTAAGCAGCAGGCGAAGTACACCTATATCGCGCACCTGGAACTTCATGGCTGCTCCGTAATCAACGATGAACCTTACCAACGCCGAACGCGAGAAACTCACCGACAGCATGCTGAAGATTCAGTCCGTGCGGACAACGCTCGGGCAGGTGGATGAGGGCAAGGTACCGGACTCCGAAGAGATCCATAAGTGCCTGGACGATGCGGATGAGAGTCTGCGGACGGCGCTGGGGTATCAGAAGCCGAAATAATCAATTTCGGCCACTCCTCATCGGAGCTCGAAGGCTGCCGTGCGGATGATGGGCTGACCGCCGGGGCGGAGGGCGGTAAGTTCCAGGGTGTAGTTTCCCGGGGCGAGGCCGGAGATGGGGATGGCGGTCGCGACCGGGATGACCGGATTGCCGGCGCGCATGAATCGGGCGACGCTCTGGACGCCGGTATCGGATTTCTGATTTCCGCCTGCATCGAGAACGCGGACGCGTATGCCGACCTGCGGCGGGGCATCCCATTTCGCCGAGGCGAGCAGTGGTTCGTACGCTTCAAAATAGACGACCGCTGTGCCGCCGGGTTGAAACGCCGGATCGCCGGCCGGAATGATTTCGGTGTTGCCCGCGACGAGCGGGCGTGAGCCTTCGATCAGAGATTCATCGAGACCGTCGGCTATGTCTTCCGAACGGCGCGCGCTGTGGCTGAGCGCGGGAGCGCTGAGGCCCAGAGATTTTCCATCCCAGGGGGCGACATCGAGAGGTGATTCGACTTTCCCGAACGCGCCGCTGTCGGATAAGAACGACATGGTGAGGCGATATTTGCCGGGCGCCATTTCGAACTGGTTTTCGTAGTGGTAAGGAGCTTTGAGGAAGGCTTCCACCTGCTGGTCATTGTCGAAATCCAGCTTCACGGTGTCGTTGACGCGGGCCGCGACGGAGTTATCCGGCAGAAGCGCGGCGCCGGCGAAAGTGAGTTCGGCGTGGAGCTTTCCTTTGTCCCTCTTGAATTTGATGGAGGAGGGGTTGATATCCATGGCGAGGTGGACACGTGCGATTCCCGGCGAGGAATAGAACCACGGAAGCTGTATTTTTGCGGGGATAGTGGGCGCGGCCCCGGCGGCTTTTGCTTCGATATCGGCGCCCTGGGCTTTTACGTCAGACAGACCGGAGGGACTTGTGGTGCAGTAAGCCTTGCGGGCGCGGACATCGACACCGCCGCGATCGACTTTGACGCGGAGGGTGTGGCACGAACCTTCAGGCGAATTCTCAGAGGGTGTGTAGGAGAGCAGATAATACCAATCCTGCTCCTGGGCGACGCGGCCGAGTGAGGCAACCAGATCGTTGTTCAGCACGAACGCGAGGCCCCCGGTATTTTCGGCGAAGGGCGGGAGGACCGTGCTGGAGCCGTTCATCAGGCCGGGCACCGAGCCGAGCGTGCCCGGCATGACGCGGTTGGAATCGGAACCCGCCGCGCCAGCGGCAGCGGCAACGGTATACACGGCGACGTTCGCCTTGTTGAGCGCCGCGATGGCGCGATTGACGTCCGCTTCGAGCTCGGGATTAGGCGGCGGAGCAGTGGTGAAGAAGATCAGGGCCTTGCGTCCGCGAATGCTCGCCATGGAATTTGCGAGAGTTTCCAGACCTTCGAGCATGGCTCGATAGGAATTCGTATCCTGCGATGCGGTTTCCACAGTGCTGCGTGTGGGCATCAGGCTGAACGCCTTCTTCAGCTTTGCGGGATCGGTGGTGAAATTCTGAAACACCTGCGTGCCGCTGTAATCGTGGTTCACGACGGCGATGTAACGGTCGGGCGAGGCGTAACCCTTCAGGAACTGCAGCGCCATCTGGTGCGCGGCGAGTTCGAGGCTGCGGGGAAAGGCGGCTGTATCGAAGAGGAAAGCGATGTAGTGTTTGCCGGGGCGTTCGGCGGTGATGCTGGAGCTTTCGACGGAGAAGCCGGAGATCTTCTGTTCTTTGCCGTCTTCCGAGACGTGGAAATCTTTCGCCGTGAGGCCGGTGGCGAATTTGCCTTTTTGAGTGGCGACCGCGTCCACGAGAACGGTGCGCGATTCGGTGCGAATGAGGGGCGTGGTGGTCTGCGCGTGGGCTGCGGCAGCGATCAGGAAGAGAGCGGTGAAGGAATGTTTCATGGGATTTCGACGAGTGCGCTTTGGGAAGCGAGGAGTCCGCCTTCGGAATCACGCGCGACCATGCGGACGATGTATTTGCCGGTGTGGACGGGGAAGGTGTTCTTTATGCCAAGACCGCCGGCGAGGCGGGTGTGGATGGTTTGGTCGAGCAATCTGAGCTCAATGATTTTCTGGATGCCGGTCATGAAGTTGCCGTCGGCGTCGAACAGGCCGGTGACGACGATGACGTTATCGAGATTGCGGTCATTCTCGCGTCGGAAGTTGAGATTTTTGACGTCGAGTTTGGCGACGGTGGAAATGGTGGCGTCGCCGTTGGGGGATTTGAAGAATTGGGTTTCGAGAGCGGCAGGGAGGTCGTGAATTTCGTCGCGGGAGAAGAAGGCTTCTTCGAGTTCCTGTTGGGCGCGCTCGGTGGGATCGGCGGCGGCTTGCGGGGCGTAGTAGCTTTTGCGGAACTGGAGGTCGAGGCCGTGGGGAGATTTCAGGGTGACTTTGAGGTTGTGGAGTTTGCCGTCGGGTTTGAGATCGAGCGGGGAGAAGCTGAGGAGATACATGATGCCGGGAGTGGACACGATGCGGGCGATGGCGTCATCCGCCGCGCCCGATCCGCGAACGTAGACGCCGCCGGTTCCTTCCGCGATGGATTCGACGACGCTGGATGAGATGGACGCCTCGTCCTCGGCATATTCGAGTTTCTTACTCAGCACAGCGGTGTTGGTTACGATCTCACCGGCGGCTGCCTGAGGCTCATGCTCAGAAACGTCATTGCGATCGAGAGCGCCGATCACGACGTTCGCGTGGATCGCGCCATCGATGATGCTGGTTTGCTGATCGGGCGAATTGTTGAGAAGAACGAGGCGTGGGGAAATCAGGACGATCGTGCGCTTGCCCAGCATGGAGGCGAGACGCGCGGTCACGTTGCGGATTGCGTCCAGTGAAGCCTGTGTTGTCCGATCGCCCTGGGTGAGGACTTCACGGGCGCGATCCTGAACCACGCGTTCCAACTCATCGGGGGTCGCGCCGCACGCAGTTGCATCGGCATTGGCCAGAGCGATGGCATCCTGATCGCGGTCGTTGTAAACGAGGTGGGCTTCGTAGTACGTCATCGAAGGACATTCGTCCTGATACAGGCTGGTGAAC
>CAZPZE010000362.1:0-2955 GCA_964590625.1 uncultured Solibacteraceae bacterium | reverse complement strand
CCGCCATCTGCTGCACGTTGCCGGTGCCGTTGCACTGCGGGCACGCGATGGAGCCCGCCTCATTGCCGCCGGTGCCGTGACAGACAGCGCACTGCTCGTAACGGGTGATTTCGATTTTGCTCTGGAAGCCGCGGATGGCCTGCCAGAAAGAAATGTTGAGGCCGTATTCGAGATCGGCGCCTTTTTCGGGAACGGTGTCCGGCTCAGCGGCGGTTTCACCGCCACGGAAGAACTGGCTGAAGATGTCCTTGAACGCGCCGCCGGTTGTGCCGCCGGATGAGCGGCTGCCGCGGTTGCGCGCAGCTTCGGCCTGGGCGTCGCGGAACATCTCGGAGAAATCGAAGCCTCCGAAATCCATGTTGGGACCGGGGCGCGGGCCGCCTCCACCGGGAGGCGGTCCGGCCGCGAACCCGGAGTCTGAGTAGAAGCCGACCTGATCGTACATGGACCGCTTTTTGGAATCGCTCAGGATGTCATAGGCTTCCTGAACGTCTTTGAAGCGGTTCTCGGCGGATTTATCGCCGGGGTTGAGGTCGGGGTGGTATTTCCGCGCCAGCTTGCGGTAGGCTTTGCGGATCGATTCTTCGTCCGCGTTGCGCTCCACCCCGAGGGTTTTGTAGTAGTCGTGTTTTGGTGTCGTTGCCATTTTTCAATTGGCGACCGTAAAAACCGGGGACGGAAAAAGGGGGACAGACCCGAATTTCGCAGAGGCAGCGAAATTCACTTCAGTCCCCTTTTTCCTTCCTTACTTACTTCTTGTCGTCTACGTCCACGAATTCGGCGTCGACCACATCCTCTTTGGGCTTGTCCTGCGGAGGCGGAGGTGCGCCCTGCGCGCCGTCACCGGGCTGGCTGCTGCTGGCTTTGTACATGGCTTCGGCCAGTTTATGGCTTGCCTGGGTGAGGCGGTCGGTTGCGGCGTTGAGTTTTTCGGCGTCGTTTTCGTTGATCGCCTTCTTCACGTCTTCGATAGCCGCTTCGATGTTCTTCGCGTCGCCATCGCTGATCTTGTCGCGGTGATCCTTCAGGGTCTTCTCGACGCTGAGAACCATCTGATCGGCGCGGTTGCGAGCTTCGATCTGCTCCTTCGCCTTGCGGTCTTCGGCCGCATGCGATTCGGCGTCACGGGTCATCTTCTCGACTTCTTCTTTCGAGAGGCCGGAGGAGGAGGTGATGGTGATCTTCTGCTCGTTGTTGGTCGCCTTATCCTTGGCGACGACATTCAGGATGCCGTTCGCGTCGAGATCGAAGGTGACTTCAATCTGCGGGACGCCGCGCGGCGCGGGCGGGATACCGATGAGCTGGAAGACTCCGAGCTGACGGTTGTCCCGAGCCATGGCGCGCTCGCCCTGGAAGACCTTGATTTCCACCGAGGTCTGGTTATCGGCCGCGGTGGAGAAGGTTTCGCTCTTGCGCGTCGGAATGGTGGTGTTGCGCTCGATGAGCTTGGTGAAGACGCCGCCCAGGGTTTCGATACCGAGGGTGAGCGGAGTGACGTCGAGAAGAAGGACGTCTTTCACTTCGCCGCCGAGCACGCCGCCCTGAACCGCAGCGCCGACCGCGACCACTTCATCCGGGTTGACGGTCTTGTTGGGCTCCTTGTTGAAGAGCTCCTTGACGAGGGCCTGGATGCGGGGGATGCGGGTGGAGCCGCCGACGAGAACGACTTCGTCGATCTTATCGGGCGTTACGCCGGCGTCCTTCATGGCCTGTTTGCAGGGGCCAACGGAGCGCTGGAAGATGTCTTCGCACATCTGCTCGTAGCGCGAGCGGGTGAGCTTCATCATGAGGTGCTTGGGACCGGTGGCATCGGCCGTGACGAACGGCAGATTGATGTCGGTTTCGAGCACCGTGGAGAGCTCCATCTTGGCTTTTTCAGCGGCTTCCTTGAGGCGCTGGAGGGCCATCTGGTCTTTCGACAGATCGATGCCCTGCTCCTTTTTGAACTCGCTGATGATCCAGTCCATGATGCGCTGGTCAATGTTGTCGCCGCCGAGGTGGGTATCGCCGTTGGTGGATTTCACTTCGACGACGCCATCGCCGACTTCGAGGATGGAGATATCGAACGTACCGCCGCCGAAGTCATACACAGCGATGGTTTCGTTCTTCTTCTTATCGAGCCCGTAGGCGAGAGCGGCCGCGGTGGGCTCATTGATGATGCGCTTGACGTCGAGGCCCGCGATTTTGCCGGCGTCTTTGGTGGCCTGGCGCTGGGCGTCATTGAAGTAAGCCGGGACGGTGATGACGGCTTCGGTGACCTTCTGGCCCAGGTAAGCTTCGGCGGCTTCCTTGAGCTTGGTGAGGATCATGGCCGAGATTTCGGGCGGCGACTGCTTATTGCCGCTGATATCGACACGGGCATCACCGTTATCGCCCCGCACGACTTTGTAGGGCACCATCTTCATTTCTTCGCTGACTTCGCCGTAGTTGCGACCCATGAACCGCTTGATCGAGAAGATGGTCTGATCGGGGTTCGTGATAGCCTGGCGCTTGGCGACCTGGCCGACGAGACGGTCGCCGGATTTGGTGAACGCGACAACGGAGGGGGTGGTGCGGGCCCCTTCCTGGTTGGCGATGACGGTCGGCTGACCGGCTTCCATGACGGCGACGACGGAGTTCGTGGTGCCGAGGTCGATACCGATGATTTTACCCATGTCCTTTACAGGACCTCCTTAATTGTTATGAATTCCGCGAGCACGGCGGTTGCCGGATTGGCTCTAGGTCAATTATGAAATATGAGTGCACTATTGTCAAGCACAGTGAGTTTGATGATGATAACGAGGCCGCAGATTCACACCGGTGCACACGGATAAAGGCTTTGAAATGAGGGGTTCGTCGCGGGTTCGATCCGGGTTCGCTGACGGTTCGTTCCGGGTTCGCTAACGGTTCGTTTTCCGGTGTCGTTTCTTTGTTTTCAATCGCTTCCTGGGTTCGTTCCTGCTTTTCCTGAAGTTT
>CAZPZE010000361.1:0-2533 GCA_964590625.1 uncultured Solibacteraceae bacterium | reverse complement strand
AGTCTGGAGGCGATGATCGAGCGGCGGCTCGAGCTCAAGCCCGGTCCGCGGGCCGATGAACGCGCCCACTTCACCCACGAGCTGACGCAGTTGCTTCGCCCCGAGATCCTGCGCCGCGAATCCATGCTGCCGCTCTATCGTAATATTGAGCTGCCGCTCGCGGGCGTGCTGGCGCGCATGGAATACACCGGCATCCGCGTGAACTCCCAGGCGCTCGAAAGCCTGTCAGCGATGCTCGAAACGCAGATCGGCGCGCTCACGGCGGACATTCACAAGTCTGCCGGACGTGAGTTCAACATCGCGTCGCCGCAGCAACTGGCGAAGGTGCTGTTCGAAGAGCTGGGCATTCCGACGCCGGTCCGCTATGGCAAAGGCAAAGTGCCTTCCACCGCCGCGGACGTGCTCGAGGCGCTCGCGCCGGATCATGCGATCGTGCGCCAGGTGCTCGAATACCGCCAGCTCACCAAGCTGAAGGGCACCTACGCGGACGCGCTGCCGATGCTGATCGATCCGATCACCGGCCGCATCCACACCAGCTTCAGCCAGACCGGCGCGGCGACAGGACGGCTTTCGTCCTCGAACCCGAACCTGCAGAACATCCCGATCCGCACCGAACTGGGGCGCCAGATCCGCGCGGCTTTCGTGCCGCGCGAGGGCTGGACGCTGATCGTGGCCGACTATTCCCAGATCGAGCTGCGGCTGCTGGCCCATATGTCGCAGGACCCGGTGCTCGTCGATGCGTTCCAGCGCGGCGAAGACATCCACACCCGCACAGCCGCGGAAGTGATGGGCGTGCCCCCGATGATGGTGACGAAAGAAGCCCGCAACGCCGCCAAGGCGGTGAATTTCGGGATTGTTTACGGCATCAGCGGTTTCGGGCTGGCGGCGAATCTCGGAATTCCCCGCAAGGAGGCCGAGGCTTACATCCGCAGCTATTTCGAACGGTACGCCGGTGTGAAAAAGTTTATCGATTCGGCGGTCGCGGAGACGCGGCTGAGCGGCGTCTCGAAGACTCTGTTCGGGCGTGAGCGGCCGATTCCGGATATCAATAGCCGGAACCCCACGGCCCGCGGCTTCGCCGAACGGACCGCGATGAACACCCCGATCCAGGGGACGGCCGCCGACCTGATCAAGCTCGCGATGGTACGGATCGACCGCAAGCTGCGCGATCGGCACTCGAAGCTGCTCTTACAGGTTCACGACGAACTGGTTCTGGAAGCGCCGCCGGAGGAACTCGAGGAGATGAAGGGGCTGGTGAAAGCGGAGATGGAGGGGGTAATGAAACTCAACGTCCCGCTGGTCGCCGATATCGGAACCGGCGACAACTGGCGGGACGCGAAGTAATTCGAAAAAACGAACCCAATTGCGGGCTCAGGCGTTGAAGGAGCTGCCGCAGCCGCAGGTGGATTTCACGTTCGGATTGTTGAACTTAAACCCGGAGCCTTCGAGCGTTTCGACGTAGTCCACCTCGGCGCCCTCGAGGTAGAGCAGGCTGGCCTGATCGACAAATACCTTCAGACCTTCGTAGTTGTACGTCTTGTCGAGCATACCCGGGGCGTTCTCGAAGGCCATCGAGTAGCTGAATCCGGAGCAGCCTCCGCCGACCACCGAAATCCGCAGCCCGGCCGGTTTCGGCTCCTGCGTGTCGAGGATTTCCCGCACCTTATTGACGGCTGTTTCTGTCAGATTGACCATGTGAATGCGCTTCTCCTGCTGAAATTGATCGAACTCTCAGTATAACAGGATGCGCCGGGAACGCACCCGGATTCACGGAGAGAGCCGAGGGGTGCCGGGAGGCGAGTCCGGGCGGATCGGAGCGGTCGGGCGGGCGCGGGCTGACGGGTTGCGGGGGCCGAGAGGAGACGAGGGCCGAAAGGAGGCGAGGGCCTGCGCCTGGTCGAAGGGTTTCCGGGGCCGAGGGGTGCGGGGCTGCGCCTGGTCGAAGGGTTTCCGGGGCCGAGGGGTCCGGGGCTGCGCCTGGCCGACGGGCTGCCGGGGGCGAGGTATGGGTGCGCCGACGCCGGGCGGGGGGCCGGGGCCGACGGACTGTAGGGGGGCGAGACGCTCTGCGGATAGCCGGATGCGCGGGCGCAGAGGCACTGGGCGGTCAGAGCGGCTGGCCGCGCGAAGTGCTCGGATTTCTGCTGCCGCGAGCCTCTCCGGCACCGGAAGGGCCCGAATTCCAGTTGAAAATGCCCCCGGATTCATCCCGCCACGGGAGGCGCGGCATAAGGAAAACCTGTTATCTTCAGGTAGCGCCCCGTGCAGCGCATCCTCCCGGGGCCCTGGAGCATCGTTTATGGCGAAACCGGAGTGTCGGATGATCCGTCTGATTGCAATGTATGGCGACTGCGTCCGAAGCGCTCCGTTTCCCCGTAATCGGCAGTAAGACTGCTAACAGGACGAGAGTGGATTACGAAAACACTCCGGAGGGAGCCCTCGTTCGCCGCGCCCAGAGCGGCGATGAATCCGCATTTCAGGAAATCGTCGAGCGCTATCAATCCAAGGTTTTTTCGATCATCCACGGCATCGT
>CAZPZE010000360.1:0-18649 GCA_964590625.1 uncultured Solibacteraceae bacterium | reverse complement strand
ACATACACCTGGAGCGTGGCGAATGGGTCTTCACTGCCGCCGGGAGTCGCGATTCGAACCGACTTCACGGAGTTCAATGAGACAACCGCGCTGATCGGTGTGGCGAATACGCCGGGAACTTATTCCTTCACGCTGGTGGCGACGAGCGGAACCCAGTCGGCGAGCAAGCAGTTCACGGTGAAGATCACCGCGCTCAACGTAGTGGACGACGGGCATCTGCCGGATGCCTACGATGGCGTACCGTACAGCTATACGCTGACGCCGATCAACAACGCGGGCGCCGTCACGTATTCAGTCGCTAACGGCGCCCTGCCATCCTGGGCCACGCTGGCGAACGGGACCATCAGCGGGACGCCAACGGGAGAGGGCGGTGCGGATTTCAACATTGCGGTCAGCGATGGCACGGATACGATTTTCAGCGGATTCCATCTGACGACGCGCACGCTGCATATTTCGAATGCGGGGCGGCTTGCGAATGCCACGCAGGGGCAGACATATTCGGTGACGCTGAGTTCGACGGGCGGAACCGGCAATGTGACGTTTACCGCTTCCGGGCTGCCGAACGGGCTGCAGATCAGCAACGGGAATGTCATTACAGGGACGGTGGACTCGAACGCATTTCCCGGCCTTTACACGGTGAACATCACGGCCACCGATTCCAACAATGCTTCGATCACGCAGACATTTTCGATCAACGTGACGGCGACGAACGCGGCATTGCCGCAGATTTCGTATGGCACGCCGGACGATCCGGTGGTCGGACAGCTTTATGGATGGAGTTTCAATCCGTGCTGCGGCGGGCAGGCGCCGTACACGTGGACAGCGCAGGGATTGCCTGCGGGACTCTTTCTCCGCTATGACGGTTCCGGAACACCAGGCACCGCGAGCTCGAGCGTTTCGAGCTATATCGCGCCCGGTGGAGTGGAAATTTATGGCATCGCGAAGACGGCCGGTGTCTCGCACGTGACACTGACGATGACGGACGCGCTGGGGCAATCGACGAGCACGAAGTTCGACCTCAACGTGTCGGTTCTGGACATCCAGCCTTACCTGCCGAATGGAACAGTAGGCACTGCTTACACGATGCTCCAGCATGCCGCAGGCGGCGATCCCAATGCGGTGTACAACTGGACGACGGCCGCACCGTCGGGAGCCGGATTTGACTACTACGCTGCCGCTCCCGGAACCTCATTCACTGGTGGGTGGGCAGGCCAGCTTTCCGGTTTGCCGGACGGCCTCAGTTCGAGCACCGCGGGAGTTCCGCCGGTCCGGACGACGAGCGGAACGCCGCTCGAACCCGGATCGTTCACGGCTGTTTACCTGATGAACGACGGGCACGGCAATACGCTTCGGCGATCGAATTTCTTCACGATCAATCCGGCGGCGGGGCCGGCGATCACGATCAATACGGGTTCGAACCTGGGCGGCGTGACGACGAATGCGAGTTACTCGAACCAGCTTTCGGCGTTCGGGGCAGCTTCGATCACGTGGTCAGTGGAGTCCGGGACATTGCCTCCGGGGATCACCCTGTCGGCGGGCGGACTTCTTTCCGGCACGGCCAGCACGGCGGGGAATTATGCATTCCTCGTCAAGGCCGACGATTCCGCGCATGTGGTGAATCCTGGTTATCGCGCGTTCACACTGGTAGTGACGCCGCTGGCGATCACGACGAGTTTTCTTCCGACGGGCATCATCTCCACCACTTATCCTGGCGCCACGCTCGTGGCGACGGGCGGCACGGGACTGACGTGGAGTGTGGGGGCCGGAACGCAGCTTCCGCCCGGATTAAATCTGGATCCGAGCACGGGCGCGGTCAGCGGCACGCCTACGAGCACGGGGCAGTATTACACGATTTTCACCGTGACGGATGGTCTCGGGAACCGGAACTCCAAGGGACTGGTGACTCAAATTTATCCGGCGGGCGGGCCGCCGGTTTCGATTTCGACCGGGCAGCATCTCGGCACCTGGCCGGTGGGCGAGCTTCAATATGAGCTGGATGCGACGGGCGGGATCGGGAGTTACAACTGGTCGCTGACGGCGGGAGCGCTGCCGCCGGGGATGGCGCTTCGGACGGATGGGCCTGCGTGGTTCAGCCAGAACGCAAGCGCCGGGCTGATCGGCGTGGCGACAGCGCCGGGAACTTACAGCTTCACACTGAAGGCCACGAGCGGGCAGCAGTTCGTCACGAAGCAGTTCGATATCACGATCAGCGCGCTGACGATCAAAGATCTGTATAACCTGCCGGATGGGTATGTGGGGAATGCGTACAATGCCTATCAACTGACTGCGCTGAACGCGGGCGGAACGGTCACGTTTTCGACGACGCAGGGTTCGTGCGGGGTGAATTCCATCTCGTGCGTACCGCCGGGGCTGACGCTCGCGGCGGATGGGTCGATTACGGGCACGCCGACTACGGCGGGGTCCTACAGTTTCAACGTTTTGGCGAACGATGGAACGTCGACTGTCTCGCGGCAGTTCAATCTGCAGATTTATGCGATCGACATCACGACGGCGTCGCTGCCGAATGCGACGCAGGGAACGGCGTATGACAGCGGCGCGCTGACGGCGACGGGCGATACGGTGACCTGGTCGGCGAGCGGTCTGCCCAATGGGTTCAGCATCAACGGCGCTACCGGGCACATTACGGCGGGGGGGAATTTCCCAGCCGGGCCAGGGCGGTATTCGGTGACGATTACAGCGACGGGATCGAGTGCTTCTTCGATCGCCCGATATGTCCTGAATGTTGTGGGCGCGCCGGCGACGCTGCCCCAGATCGCGTTCAATGCCGCGAACATCGACGACGCCACGGTCGGCGTGCCCTACGATTTGACATTCGCCGTTGTCAACGGCGGGACGGCTCCATTCACATACGGCGCTACCGGATTGCCGCCGGGGATGTCGCTTCGCTCCGCAATTCCGGTGCAGTCGAATGGCCAGACGCAGGGCGATGTGGAGGTGTGGGGCACGGCGACGGCGACCGGTTCTTACAACGTGACGATCACGGCGACGGACAACAACGGTTTCGTCACGTCGAACACGTTCCCGCTGAAGGTTGTGGCGCTGATGCAGGATCCGGGGCTGCCGAAGGGGACGATCGGGACGGCTTACAATTCGAACCTGCGAATTGTGGGCGGCACAGGGACAACCGCGGGTTCGTATTCCGTGACAAGCACTGTGGAGGGGCGGCTGCCAGCGGGGCTTTCGCGCAATGCGCTGAATGTCGGGGGCACGCCGACGGAAAGCGGATTTTTCAACATCACGTACGTGTTCACGGATGGAACGAACACGCTGGTCCACACGAACTATTTCACGATCGACAATACGCTGAACAATCCGATCCAGATCAACGATGGCGGCGATCTCGGGACGGTTTCGCTGAATGCGCCATATAACAAGAACCTGAATGCCTGCTGCAGCGGCTCCGGCATTGACTGGGCGCTGGCCGGCGGCAGCACGCTGCCCGCCGGACTTTCGCTCAGCGCCGGCGGGACGCTGAGTGGAGCGCCGACCGCGATTGGAACCTACACGTTCCTCATCAGCGCGACTGCGCATGGGACGGCGAATGTCGCTTACCGGCAGTACAGCATGAGCGTGGTGCCGCTGGTGCTGTCGAACAGCACAACGCTACCATTCGGGACGGTGGGCGCGCCGTACAGCCAGACGCTTTCCACCAGTCAATTGACAGGGGCTGTGCTGCCGATCCAGTGGGCGGTGAAGGCCAACAGTTTCCTGCCGCCAGGGATTACGCTTGCGGCCGGCGGGTTGCTGGGTTCGGGGGGCGCGAACCTGGCGGCCGCCGGACATTATTCGTTCACGCTGACGGCGACGGATGCGGCGTCGCCGGCGAATGTTCTGGTCAAGACGTTCTCGCTCGACATTTATCCGGCGGGTCAGGGACCGCCGCTCAATTTCTCGCTGAATTCGAATTACGGGCCATGGTTCCTGGCGCCGAATGCGATCGCGCTTTCCGCGTCAGGCGGAACGCCTCCTTACACGTTCTCGTACGCGCCGGCGGCGAATACTGTTCCGGGGTGCCGGGTCCAGAATGGCGGGCCGATGCCGACGACATTGTCGCAGGGCACCACGGCCGCGCTGCTCTGTGTGGTGAACACGCCGGGCGCGACGAGCACGACGATTCGTGTGACGGACGCGGCCAATGCGACATTTGACCGGGCGACAACGATTACCGTGTCGCCTCTGATGCCGGAACTGCAGGCCAATCTGCCTCGCGCAACGGTTGGGGTGGCTTACACCTGGAATCCGACGGCCGGTGGCGGCGTGATGGCGGCGGGCGGTACGGGCACTTATTCGTACAGCGCCAACAATCTCCCGGGCGGCTTGTCGATTGACAGCACGACGGGCGTGATTTCGGGGACGCCGACAACAGCCGGCAACTTCAGTCCGAGTATCACGATCTCCAACACTTCGCCGAGCCAATCGGTTTCCGTGGGCGTATCGCTGAACGTGAATGCGTTCGCGATTACTTCGAGCCCGTCGCTGCAGGCGACGGCCGGGCAGACGTTCACGACGACGCTGACGGCGCCGAACTGCGGAACGAACTGTAACTGGTCGGTGGCGTCGGGAGTTCTGCCAGGCGGGCTGGCTCTGAACAGCAGCACGGGCGTGATTTCGAGCGGTAATAACGTTCTGAGCCCGGCCGATACGTCGTTTACGGTGCAGGCTTCGGGATCGAACGGCACGAGCCAGCAGGTGGTGTCGATGATCATTGCGCCGAATGCGATTACCGCGCTTTCGATCACGTCGAAGATCACGACGACCGCGCAACTGGGCTTTGCTCAGGCCGTCGGTCTTTTCGCGGCGGGAGGCACGCCCCCTTACACGTTCTCGGTTTCCGCGGGAAGTCTCCCGGACGGCATTACTCTGCAGGGCACCGGAGATCTGATCGGCTTCCTGGCGCCGAGCCATCAGTATCTGGCAGGGCGGCCGCTGACTCCGAACACCTACAATTTCACTCTCCAGGTGACGGATGCGAATTCGAAGACGGCGACGCAGGATTACACCTGGGTGGTTTCGCCGCTGAACATCCAGTACGGCAATCTGCCGCTCAACGGCACGAGCCTGACGTATAACAATCCGTATTCGCAGCAACTGCTGGTGATGGGCGGGAGCGGTGTGTATTCGGGATGGACGAGCAGCGCCCCGCTGCAGACGGGGCTCACGCTTTCCGACAGCGGGCTTCTGAGCGGTACGCCGACGACGACCGGATTCATTTCCACGCTGATGTCCGTGCATGACGACGCGGGCGGGACGACGACCTCGAGCGTAAATGTGAATGTCAGTTCGAGTGGCAATACGACGATCTCGCTCAGCGGACCTGCGGCGGGCACCGTGCAGGCGCTGGGCGCCACCGGGACTTACAACCTCAACCCGAGTGGCGGAACGGCTCCGTACACGATCAGTGCCGTGGGAGCGCTGCCGGCGGGCGTGATTCTGGAGTCCGGCAATTCGCTGGGATCGACGATCGGAAACTCGCTTTATGAGATGCAGGCGATTTTCGAGGCTCCGGGAACATACACGTTTACAGTGCAGGCGGTGGATTCCACGCCGTCGACGCCGCTGACCGGCGCGCGGACGTACACAATTGTGGTTCCGGATTTCACGAGTCCGGTCATTTCGTCGATTCCGGCGGGGTCGGTGGGTGTTGCGTATTCGAATCAGCTTTATTCGTTCGGCGGCGGATCATGGGGCGTTACCGTGGGTTCGGCGCTGCCGCCTGGGCTGCAGATTTCCGCGGGAGGTTTGATCAGCGGAACGCCGACCACGGCGGGAGACTATAGCTTCAGTCTGACGGTGAGTGACGGCACGGGATCGCAGCAGGGTAGTTATTCCATGCAGATCTCGCCGCTGGCGATTACTTCGGTGCGGTCGCTGCCCTCGGCTCCGGTTGGAATTCCGTATGGGCCAGGTGGAAATGGGGTGCAACTCGCCGGGTCTGGCGGGACTGGCAACACGACGTGGTCGGTCACGGCTGGTTCGCTGCCGGATGGGCTGACGCTTTCGGCGTCGGGACTCATTTCGGGCACGCCGACCGGCGACAGTAACTATGGGTTCTATCCGTTCACGGTGAAGGCACTTAATACGTCGGGGTCGATTACGCAGCAGTTCTCAATCGTCCAGACGCAGACTAATCCGTGGAACCTGGATTTCGGGATTGGTGGGACAGTGATGGGGGATGCCGTCGTTGGCCAGAACTATGTGTTCACTCTCACGCCGGATGGCGGAGTGCCGGACTACACGTGGGCGGTGGCTAACGGCTCGCAACTGCCACCCGGGCTCAGTTTATTGCCTGCATCGCTGGTTTCCACAGCGACCAGTGTGGGGCCTGGCCTCACAGCGATCGCGGGATCGCCAACGGCGGCCGGGCATTACACGTTCGATCTCACGCTGACCGATTCGACGAATGCGACGATCACCCGCACATTCCATCTGAATGTGACGCCGATATCGATCACCGCGGGCAATCCGAAGAATGCTGTTCTCGGGCAAGCTTATTCGTTCCAGATTCAGCCGACGGGTGGAACCGGACCGTACACATTCGCGATTTCGAGCCCGCCGAGCCAACTCGGGCAGGATCTGCTGCCGAGCGGCCTGACAATGGATTCGACCGGTCTGATCAGCGGGACGCCGACCAGCACGGGCGGGTTCCCGTTCCTGGTGACAGTGACGGACAGCGCTCAGCATACGCTGACGCGATCCCTGACGCTCGCGTGCAACACGAGCGCCAATGAGCAGATTCTGGTGCGCAACCAGCTTCTGCAGATCACTTCGGGAGTCAACGTTCCGCTGGGAGTGGGCGGAAGCGCCGCCGCGTTTACGTGGGTTGCGCAGGCGCCTTCGCCTGCTCCGGCATCGCCGATTCAGCCGAATCTGCCGCCTGGAGTTCAGTTGCTGAACACACAGAACGGCTGGGTCATTCAGGGGCCGACCAACACGCCCGGCATTTATCAGGTGATGCTGAAGGCGACCAACGCCGGTAATGCGCAGGATGTGGTGACGAAACTCCTGACGATTTCGATCTCGCCGATCACGACGACATCGCCCGTGCAGAACGGTTTGTTCTCGGATCCGCTTCCGACGGCGACCATGGGGACGGCGTATTCCTATACCTTCCGCGCCGCGGGCGGGACCGCGCCTTACACGTTCACGCCGACGCTGGGCACGATTCTGCCGCCTGGCCTGACGCTGGACTCCGCGACAGGCGTTTTGTCCGGGACCCCGACGCAGTCGGGCGTGTTCGGAGTCAAGGTGATGGTGACGGATGCGGCCGGCAATCCAGCGGATGTGAATGCCGGCGCCGGGCTGATCATCCTGCCGCCCGGCGGACACGCGCCGCTCGATTTCCGGACGAAAACCAATGTCAGCGATGCTTCGATCGGCGTGCCGTGGGCCCTGATGCTGGACCGGCTTGTTTTACCGGCCACGGGACCGCTCACGTGGAGCGTGACTTCGGGCGCGCTGCCGGCGGGCATGAGTATTCTGCCGGGATCGAATGGATTGTCGTCGGTTCTGGCCGGCACGCCAACGTCGGTCGGCACTGGCGTATTCACGCTGCACGCAGCGGATACGAATGGCCAGACGCTGGACCTTCCGGTGAACGATTTCAATGTTTCGCCGATGCAGTTCACGCCGGACTCGATTCCGAATGCGGTGAAGGGTACATCGTATTCGGTGTTCATTGGGATTCAGGGCGGGACGGCTCCGTACGGGGTGCAGATCTTCCCCGGAATGGCGCCGCCGCCTGGGATGACGATCAGCGGCGGTCTGCTGACCGGTACGCCGACGTACGCGGGCGTGTTCCCGATCGGCCTGCGGGCGACAGACAAGAACGGCGCGACGGTGACGAAGTATTACGACTTCAGCGTTGACGACGCGGCCGGAGAAGCGCCGTCGCTGTCGGTGGCGCCGAAGCCCCTGAAGATTCTGGAAATCCAGGGGCAGTCGGCGACTTCGACATCGGTGACGGTGAGTTCCTCAAGCGGCACGCTGCCGTTCACAGCGACGCTCTACGGAGTGACGGGAGCGACGCTGACGCCGAACAGCGGAACGACGAACGGATCGATGACGCTCGACTACAGCGCGCTTTCGGCTGGGATCCACTCCGGATTTGTCGCGGCGGTTTCGCCGAACGCGGTGAATCTGGCGGATGTGACGCCGGTGAATATCGCGGTGCTTCCGCCGCCGCCCTGCGTTTACCTGCTCAAGACTTCGACCACCAGCTCGCCGATCGGCGGGGACTCGGGGACGATCGAAATCTCGACAGGCGACGCGTGCACGTGGACGGCGGCGCCGGCGAACGATTCCTCGTGGATCACGCTGACGGGAGCGACGTCCGGGACGGGCAGCGGCAAGATTCCGTATTCGACCGCGGCCAATACGACGGGTGCGGCGCGTACGGGGACAGTGAACATCACGGGAACGACGAACTCGCCGGTGTTCACAATCAACCAGTTCTCGACGGCCTGTTCGTTCTCGCTCAGCCCGAGCTCGATCCATATCGGCGCGGCGGGCGGAACGGCGACGGTGAACATCATCGCGTCGGGTTCTTCGTGTACCTGGGCGACGGGAGCTGAACTCACGGTGGCTCCGACGACCGGCACAGGGGCAGGCTCGGTGGCCGTGACGATTCCGGCGAATGCGAACGCTTCGCCGGTGGTGCTGACTGTGACGATCGCGGGCCAGACGTTCACGATCAATCAGACGGGCGTCAACTGCACGTATTCGCTGAGCGCGAATTCGGCGCTGTTCGATTCGACGGGCGGCTCGGGATCGGTGGATATTACGGCGGCGAATGGCTGCGCGTACAACACGATTCTGGGACCGTCGTGGATCAATGTGACTTCGGGCGCATCGGGCACGGGCACGGGGAGCGCGCAGACGCTGGTGTACACGGTGGATGCGAACTCGACGACCGCGCCGCGCACGGGCGCGCTGATCATTGGCGGGCAGGTGTACGCGATTACGGAGCAGGCGCTGGCGTGCTCGGTCAGCGTGGATACATCGCAGCTGGGGAGTCCGTTCGACGCGGCGGGCGGATCGGGGATTATCGGGATCACGACGAACGGGCCGAACTGTCCGTGGCGTGCTTCGGCAAGCGGCGGATTCGCGCAGCTTTCGCAGGGCGGCGGATTCGGCACCACGAACCTGACGGTCACGGTGAACACGAATGCGGGTTCGCCGACGGCGAGGTCGGGCTCGGTGACGATCTCGGGTCAGACGGTCAGCTTCACGCAGGCGGGAACCGCGTGCGCATACGTTCTGCGCTCGACGGGCAGCAATATGCCGCCGGTGGGCGGAGCGGGCAACCTGACGGTGGTGGCGCCGACGGCGTGCAGCTGGACGGCGGCGGCGAACGATTCGTGGCTTCATATCGCCGCGACAGGCACGAACGGAACGGCGGATGTTTCGTTCACGGCCGATGCGAATTCGAGCGCGAATCCGCGGTCGGGCTCGCTGACGGTGGCGGGCCAGACGTTCACGGTGAACGAAGGCGGCGCGCCCTGCAGCTACACGCTGGCGTCGCAGAATTCCGGGGTGCTGGCGAATACCTCGGTGAACAATCTGACGGTGAACTACACGGCGTCCGCCAACAGTTGTCCGGCGCCGAATGTGGCGAGCTTCTCGGACTGGATTGCGGCATCGAGTACGTCGTACACCGCTCCGAACGGAACGGTGACGTATTCGATCGTCGCGAACGGCTCGGGCAATGCGCGCGGCGGCAACGTTGTGGTGGGCAACAAGGTGTTCCGGGTGCTTCAGACCGGGAGCAACTGCCAGTACAGCCTGAACTCGTACGGCATCGCGGTGAACTATCTGGGGACGTCCAGCAGCTTTACGGCGGCGGCGAGCTCGGGATCGTGTACCAGTCCGCCAACGGGATCGAACCAACCGTTTATCGACCAGCTCAGTCTGAGCGGCGATCCGACGGAGTTCACGGAATCGTTTACGGTGGAACCGTTCAGCTCGGCGAATAAGACGGTCCGCACGGGGTACATCACTTTCGGCGGGCAGCTCTTCTACGTCAAGCAGACTTCATTCTGAGGAGACCAGCCATGAAGACGACAACCATCGGGAACCTCAATATGAAGAACGCGAAGATGATCCGGACTCTTCTGGCGGCGGTGGCGCTGGCGCTGCCGGCGGTAGCCCTCGCCACGACGCTGACGGTGGATTCGGGCGGATACACGGGAACGGACCAGACGCCATACAGCTTCGTGGATATTTCGGGCGCGGGCGGCGGAACGTCCGTGCTTTCGGGAGTGGACGACAGCGCGGTGGCGTTGACGCTCCCGTTCAGCTTCACGTTTTATGGCACAGCTTACACACAGGTGTGCGTGAGCTCGAACGGCGCGCTCTACTTCATCACGGACGCGGCGACGTGTTCGACGACGACGGGCGACTTCGCGCATATCGATCTGGATGCGGGCGCGCCGGCACCGGACCTGCCGGCGATTTATGCGGACTGGACCGACCTGACGTTCGCGGATCCGGGCGCGGGATCGGTTTTCTATCAGACGCTGGGGACGGCGGGCAGCCGGCGGTTCATCGTGCAGTGGAGCAACGCGCTGCCGCAGGGCGATACAAGCGGCGTGACGTTCGAAGTGATTCTGACGGAAGGCACGAACGCGATTACGGTGCAGTATCAGACGGTGAGCCTGGGGGCGGGCGACAACAATCGCAACGGGCGAACCGCGACGGTGGGGATCCACAACACGAATGGATTTTCGCAGTCGAAGCAGCAGGAATGGAGTTATAACTCCGCGGTGCTGACGGATGGGCTGGCGCTGTCATTCACGGCTTCGGCGCCGAGCGCGCCCACGCTGACTTCGCCCACGAACGCGGCCAGCAATGTGGCTTCGCCGGTGACTTTGATGTGGAACGCGGCGACGGGCGCCGCGACGTATGACGTTTACTTCGGAACCGCGGCTTCGCCGCCGCTGGTGCAGTCGGATACGACATCGCTGACATACTCGGCCGGGTCGCTGACGGCGGGGACGACGTACTACTGGAAGATCGTGGCGAAGAATGGCGTGGGAAGCACGGCTTCGTCTGTGTTCTCCTTCAGCGCGCCCGCCGCCAGCGGTGGCGGCGGAGGTGGTGGCGGAGGCGGTGGCGGCGGTGGCGGCAATCCGCTCACGCTTTCGCCGACGGATGTCACGCTGAATGCGAACGTCGGGACTACGGCGGCGACGCAGACGGTAACGCTGAGCTACCAGACGTTCACGCAGGGAGCGCCGACGTTCTCGACGAACCTGAACACGAATCAGGGCCAGGGATGGCTGAGCGTTTCGCCGACCTCGGGGACGATGACGCAGTCGTCTCTGGTGGGCCTGCTCTACACGTACACGGCGACGTTTACGGTGAAGGGCGATCCGACGGGTATCGCTGACGGGACTACTGACACGGGCACAGTTAACTTCACTGCGGCGGGCGGAATTATCTCTCTGCCGGTGACGATGAAGGTGACGAAGCCGACTGCGCCGCTGCCGCAGCCGACGGGCGGTATCGCGAACGCAGCGGCGGGCGGTCAGGCGGTTGCGTCGGTGGTGACGCCGGGCAGCTACGTGGCGATTTACGGAACGAACATGGCGGGCACGGGTAATCCGAACGCGACCACGCTTCCGCTGCCGACCACGCTGAATGGCGCGCAGGTGACGCTGTGCGGCGTGCCTGTGCCGCTGCTCTATGCGAGCGCGACGCAGATCAACGTGCTGCTGCCGTCGAGCCTGCCTTCGACGACAACGTGTCCGCTCATCGTGAAGAACGGGACGGCGGCGTCGGCGCCGGTGACGCTGACGGTGACGCCGCTGCAGCCGGGTATTTATACGGTGAACACGTCGGGCTCGGGTGCGGCGATCATCACGAATGCGCTGACGGGCGCGCTGAATGATGCGAATCATCCGGCGCATGCGTCGGACTTCCTCGTGATCTACATGACGGGCCTCGGCGAAGTGCTGGGACCGAATGGGGAGGCGGGACCGGCAGATGGCGCGGCCGCGCCGTCCGACAAGGTCTTCCACACGGTGGCGAACGTGACGGCGACGATCGGCGGTGTGCCGACGCCGGTGCTGTTCTCCGGTCTGACGCCGACGTTCGCCGGGCTGTATCAGGTGAACGTGCAGCTTCCGGCTGGAGTGACGCCGGGGAGCGCGGTGCCGGTGGTGCTGACGGCGACGAATCCGAACACAGGAGCTACGGCGCAGTCGAACACGGTGACGATCGTGGTGCAGTAGGGGGGCGCGGACCCGGGGGGCCGCCGTCCAAAAATAAAACTGGGCGAGAGAGAGATTGGCTCCTTCGCCTCGGTGGTGCTGACGGCGACGAATCCGAATACCGGAGTTACGGCGCAGCAGGGGGAGGTTTGTGGGCGAGTGGACCGTGCGAAAGCCCGGTCTGCCGGCCCGAAGGCCGGCCCCACGAAAAACGAAACGGGGCGAGAGAGCTTTGGCTCCTTCGCCCCGTTTGAATTTGAACTACAGAATTTTGAACTACAGAGAGAAAGCTTACTTTGCTTTCTTCTGCTTCTGCTGACCGACGCGGACCTTAGTGTGGAGGGTCTTGGCGTCCTGGAACGCTTTGTGGTCGTGACGGGCCACGGCGTCGGCGAGGTACTGATCGATGTTGGTCTCGCGCGGGATCACCGCCATCACGGTAAAGCTATCGTTGCAGGTCGGGCAGAACGGGCGGAAACGCTTGACATTCGGAATTGCCATAACAGATTTAGTTTAGCAGAACCCCTTATGCCAGCGCGGCCCGGATGGCCTTGCCGAGGGCGGTGAGGCCGGCATCGACGTCCGCCGGGAGGTGGACGCGGAGGGCCCGGCGTCCGCGGGTGGTGAGGACTTCGAAATCGCCGCGAGCCTGGGCGGCTTTGACGACGCCGAAGGTGAAGCCTTCGCCGGGGACTTCGAGATCGTTCGCGTCATCGCAGGTGACCTGGAGGAAGACGCCGGAATTCGGTCCACCTTTATAGGCCTGGCCGGTGGAGTGGAGGAAGCGCGGGCCGAAGCCGAGGCAGGTGGCGGAGCGCTTCGCGGCGCGAACGGCGAGACGCATTTCGCTGAGGCGCTCTTCGTTTTCCGTGGTCATGTCGATGTAGGCCAGCAGCGCGAAGTAATCGCCTTTGCCGATGCGATTCAGGTGAGCGCGCAGGATGCCGGCGGCGTCGCTTGCTTTGAGTTCGGCGGCGTTCTTCTCGTCGGTGAAGAACTTCAGGCCGTCGGAATCGAGGATGGGGGTTTCGGCGGGCAGCCTGCGCGTGGACTTGTAGGCCTCGGTGAGCTTCTTCGTTTCGATCTTGCTGGCTTCGACGTCGGGCTGGTCGAACGGATTGATGCCGATGATGGAACCAGCGACGGCGACGGCGATTTCCCAGCGGAGGAATTCGGCGCCGATGTCGTAGCGATCGTGAATGGCGAGGCGGATGACGGGCTGGCCGGACTTTTCGAGGAGGGAGACGGCTTCGTCCTGCGCGGGGTCAGGCATCGCGGAGAAGCGGATGTAGACGAAGACGCGGTCTTTGCCATAGGTTTCCGCAGGGGCGATGGGTTCGCGGTCGACCGGAATGAGGGCGCGGCCGATTTTGCCGGTGGATTCGGCGATGAGTTGTTCGAGCCAGGCGCCGAGATCGTAGATGGTGGGCGAGGCGATGAGGGTGACTTTGTCGCGTCCGGTGCGGGCCAGCGTGCCGAGGGCGAGGCCGAGGGAAACGCCGGGGTTCATGGCGGCGCCGGTTTCGCGGCAGGCGGCGGTCATTTCCACGGCGCGGCCGAGCAGGCGCGGGATGTCGAGACCCATGACGGCGCCGGGGATCATGCCGAAATCAGAGAGAGCGGAGAAGCGGCCGCCGATGGAGGGATCGCCGAAGCAGGTGTGCCAGAAGTGATCGGACTCGGCGACGGTCTGCATTTTCGATTTGGGGTCGGTGATGGCGATGAAGCGTGAGCCGTCGCGGCCGGATTTTTCGAAGAAGTATTCCTTGAAGATGTTGGGCTCGAGGGTCGTGCCGGATTTGCTGGCTACGATGAAGAGCGTGGATTTGTCGGCCGGGTTGGCGAGGCGCTCGATGGATTTGACCTGAGCGGGGTCTGTGGAATCGAGGATGTGGAGCGCGGGGAAGCCGGGCTGGCGTCCGAAGGTGACGGAGAGGACTTCGGGGCAGAGGCTGGAGCCGCCCATGCCGAGAAGGACGGCGTTGCGGAATCCGCGGGACTGAACCTCGGAGGCAATGTCGCGGAAGCGGGCGGAATTGGCGGCCTGGCGTTCGGCGATATCGAGCCAGCCCATCCATTTGTCTTCCGCGGTACCGCCTTCGGCGGAGGTCCAGAGGGATTTGTCGCGATTCCAGAAGCGGGCGACTTTGCCGTTGGAGGTCCAGTCCTGGAGGGCGGCGTCGAAGGCCGCGGAGGCGTCGGGCGGGAGGGATTGGTTCATGGTGTTCGGTTGACTACTAGTTTCCCCCACGGATTGCGCCGGGCAGAAGCCGGGCGGCACCGTTGAAAACCCTCGCTCGGATCATGCGGGACTCCCGCCAGCGATGGGCGAGATTTCTACTTTGTAGCCGAGCTTTCGCAGGTTACGTACGAGGCGCAGGGCGCGATTTCTGGCGGCCTGCGGATTCGTTCTGACGCCCCGTTCCTCATATCGAACTCCTTCGTGGAGTATCTTCCAGGCAATCCGGCAGATGCGGTGAGCCACAGCCCATATTGCCTGAAAGTGGCCCCGACGCGCCGAAGCCATGCCCCACGACGTGGTTAAACGAAGTAGCCTTTGGTGGCGCGGTCGATTTCGTCGCGGGTGGCGACGGGTTTGCGTCCTTCGTAGATGGCGATGGAGCGCATGGCGCTGCAGAGGTCGCGGGGATAGCAGGGGCGGAGGTCACCGCCGTCGCGGAGGCAGACTTCGCGGCAGTATTTGATGACGTCGTAATCGCATTCCATGCCGGAGGCATCGGCGGCGATGCGGAAGATGGCGTCGAAGGTGGGGGCGTCGACCGCGGGAATCAGGACCTTATTGGGGATGCGGCGGAGGAACGCATCGTCGGCGAGTTCCGAGGGCTGAAGGTTCGTGGAGAAGACGACCATCACTTCGAACGGGACGTCGAACTTGCGGCCGCTGCCGAGAGAGAGGAAGTCGACGCGGCGGTCGAGCGGGACGATCCAGCGATTGAGGAGGTCGCGCGGAGAAATCATCTGGCGGCCGAAGTCGTCGATGAGCAGGATGCCGTTGTTGGCCTTCATCTGCAACGGCGCGACGTAAGTGCCCGGGCCGTCATCGCGCTGGAGGTCGAGCATCGAGGTGACGAGTTCGCCGCCGACCGCGAGGAAGGGGCGGCGGCAGTGCATCCAGCGGCGGTCGAGCTCAGGGGCCTCGGGATTGTCGGCCGGCACTTCCTGATGGACGGCGGGATCGCCGATGGTGATGATCTGGCCATCGACTTCGATCGCATAGGGGACCAGGACGGCGTCTTTGTAGACGCGGCTGAGGCGTTCAGAGATGGTGGTCTTGCCCGTGCCGCTTGGTCCGTGGAGGAAGAGGGAGCGCTGGGAGACGAGGGCGGGGCCGAGGGAATCGAGGACACCGTCATTGAGGATGATGTCGTGGAATGCGTCGCGCAGCGATTCGCGGTTGATGATGACCTGGGCGGTCTGGGCGCGGACAGCTTTCGAATAAGCGGCGAGCGAAACGGGGATGGGGCCGGAATACTGGAGCGTTGCCGAGCGCTCGAGCGACATGGTGCGGCCGGCCGGGCTGAGGGCGAAGATGTAGTCGTCTCCCACCATGCGGCGGACTTCGATGAATTTCTGATCGACGAGGCGGCGGAAGACGGTTTCGGTAATTTCGATCGAGAGCTTCATCATGCCGGCGAGCGTCTCGATGGAGCAGGTGCCGCGGAGATAGATGTGGCGCATCGCGATATCGATCAGCAGATGCTCGGAGACGTCGATTTCTTCGATGACGCGCGGGATGGCGGGCCAGAAGCGGTAGTCGCTGGCGGTGGCGGGACTCATAAAACTACCCCGGGTCCGGATTTCCGGGCGTGGGTTTCCGCGTTGTGGCGCGTCTGCGACTTGAGCGGGCCGTACTGCTTAAGCTTGCGGATCAGAGTGCGGCGCGAGATGCCGAGAATGTCGGCGGCTTTTTGCTGGTGGCCGCCGGTTTGTTCGAGTGCACGGAAAATGGTTTGCTCTTCGAGGCGTTCGAGCGAATAGCCTGGTTCAGGTGCGGCGCGTCCATGCAGCGTGGGCGGCAGATCGACGGGCGTGAGGACGGGGCTATCGGCAAATACGACGGCCTTGTTCAGGATATTGCGCAACTCGCGGATGTTGCCGGGCCAGGAGTAGGCCTGCAGCAAATGGAGCGCGTCATCGCGCAGCGAGCAGCCGGAGGCGCTGAGGAAGTATTCGCAGAGAGCGGGGATATCGTCGACGCGCTCGCGGAGCGGGGGAACGCAGAGCTCGATGGCATCGAGACGATGGAAAAGATCGGCGCGGAAAAAGCCACGCTGCACGGATTCGCGGAGATCGGTGTTGGTGGCAGCGACGACGCGCGCGGCGTTCTGGATTTTGCGGGTACCACCGAGGCGGAAGTAGGGCTGTCCATCAAGCACGCGCAGGAGCTTGGACTGCATGCGGGCTTCGAGCTCGCCGATTTCATCGAGAAAGATGGTGCCGTTGGCGGCGGCTTCGAACATGCCGGGCTTGACGGTATCGGCGCCGCTGAAGGCGCCCTTTTCGTAGCCGAAGAGCTCGCTTTCGATGAGATTTTCGGGAAAGGCGGCGCAATTGACGTCGACAAACGGCCGTTCTTTGCGGGGCGAAAAATGATGAATGGCGCGCGCGATCAGTTCTTTGCCAACGCCGCTTTCGCCGGTGATGAGGACGATGGAATCAGTGCGGGCGACCTTCTCGACTTTTTCCAGAATGCGCTGCATGGCGCGGGAGGCGACGATGGCGGGCATCCCCAGGAAGTCGAGCTGCTGAACATTGCGCCCGAAGGAGGGCGGGCGTGAGCGCGGGCCGGCCACGGACGGAAGCGTCACTTCGTCACTTTTCTGATGTGTGGGCGACATGGCTCAGCTCAGTATCTCTTATTCTGCGGCAACTAATTGATTTGTCAATATTAACGTGAGGGAATATGCGCTTTTACCGGGATGCGCCGAGGGACGGAATGTGACATTTTGGCAACTACAAATGGTGAATATGAAACCGCTATCGTTGGATCTGGGCCGTACTTTTAGGCCGTTCGTTAGCGCCAGGATTGGGCTAACTTCAGATTCCGTAGGACTTACCGGAAGGGTACCAGGCGTGCTAAACTGAGGTCCTGTGTTGTAACGGCTATGCCACTACGGGCTAAATTTTACATCGCCCTGGTTCTCACGTCCGGGCTAACCGGGCTGGCTCAGCAGCTCCTGCACTTCGCTCCGTCCAATCCTTATTTCTTCTGGCCTTTCTTCGTTATTACCGTCTTAACGTCGGGCGTGAAGGTTCGCCTGCCGATGGTGACGGTAACGCTTTCGGTGAATTTTCTTTTCATTCTGGTCGGCATTGTCCAGTTTTCTTTGCCGGAAGCGCTGGCGATTGCGGCAGCCGGAACGATTGTGCAGTGCGTATGGCAGGCGAAGGCGCGGCCACGGCTGATTCAGGTTGCGTTCAGCACGTGCTCCATTTGTCTCGCGGTGGTGGCGGGCCACGAAGTTTTCCATGGACCGCTTTACACGATTCTGGGCAAGGACAATTTCATCCTGCTCGGGCTCACGGCGGCGGTTTACTTTTTCGTCAACACGGTGCTGGTGGCGGCGGTAGTCGCGCTGACCGAAAACAAGTCGATCTACAAGACGTGGGTGGCGACGTTCTTCTGGGCGATGCAGTACCACCTGGCGGCGGCGATGGTGGCGTGGCAGATTCTGGTGCTGGAAGAACTGACGCATCAGCGCAACTGGCAGGCTCCGCTGGTTTTCCTGGTGCTGGTCGGCTTCGTTTACTACAACTACAAGCTGCATCTGACGCGGCTCGAGAACGACAAGCTGCACGTGGAAGAACTGGCCGGGCTGCACCTGCGAACGATCGAAGCTCTGGCGCTCGCGATCGAAGCGAAGGATTCGACGACGCACGATCACCTGCAGCGCGTGCGGATCTACGCGACGGAAATCGGGCGCGACATGAATATGGCGCCGGAAGAGCTGGATGCGCTGCAGGCGGCGGCGCTGCTGCATGACATCGGCAAGCTCGCGGTGCCGGAACACATTATTTCGAAGCCCGGCAAGCTGACACCGGAAGAATTCGAAAAGATGAAGATCCATCCGGTGGTGGGCGCGGAAATTCTGGAAGAGGTCAAGTTCCCGTATCCGGTGGTGCCGATTGTGCGGGCGCATCACGAGAAGTGGGATGGAACGGGATATCCGTTCGGGCTTTCGGGCGAAGAGATTCCGGTGGGCGCGCGCATTCTTTCGGCGGTGGATTGCCTCGACGCGCTGGCTTCGGACCGCCAGTACCGGCGGGCGTTGCCGCTCGATGAGGCGATGAAGATTGTTGTGGAGGAATCGGGCAAGGCGTTCGATCCGATGGTGGTGGATATTCTGAAGCGCCGCTACGTGGAACTCGAGCATATGGCCGTGAGCGCGCCGACCGAA
>CAZPZE010000359.1:0-18468 GCA_964590625.1 uncultured Solibacteraceae bacterium | reverse complement strand
AGCGCCGGCGGGCGGCCAGGCTGGACAGGGCCGAACCACCGAAATGATCAAGCGCCAGGCGCAGACGCTGAACGAGAACGGCAAGGTGGCGCAGAAGTTCGGGATGAAGATGATCGTCCACAACCACACGCAGGAATTCGCGGTGCTGTCGGACAATCCCAACATGCGTCCTTACGACATTCTGCTGGCAGAGACCGACCCCGCGCTCGTCGCGATGCAACTCGATATCGGCTGGGCGTCGGTGGCGGGCCAGGACATTCTTGCCATGTTCAAAAAGCACCCCGGCCGCTTCGAATGCTGGCACGTGAAAGACGCGACCGACATCAAATATCTGCCGGTCGAGATGTCGATGGCGGATCGCATGCGCGCGGCGTATCTGGTTCCGGTCGGCCAGGGCCAGGTGGATTACAAAGCGATCTTCGCGCAGGCGAAACAGGCCGGCATGAAACACTTCTGTGTCGAGCAGGATAATGCGGCTGCCTGGGGCGATTCCGTGCTCGCCGCGAAGATCAGCATCGAGGGGCTGAAGAAAATCCTCTCGTAACGATCAAAGCTGAAAACACAAAGGGCGCCAGGAGTTTTCTCCCGGCGCCCTTTGTGTTTGAGGTGCGTTCCGCTTTAGTTCAGCACGAACATGCACAGTCCGGTCCCGCCGCTGGCGAGCACATGCGGCTTGCCATCGAGCATGAAGACTTCGGGCGGACTGGTGAGGTTGCCGATCTCCGAGTGCCAGAGCGGCGCGCCGTCCGTCGCCCGGATGGCTTCGATGCCACCGCCGTTCGACATGAAGATGACGCCGCCCGCAGTGGAGGTGAGGCCCACACTGCCGTTGGTCAGTTCGTGCCGCCACTTCACCTTGCCGGTTTTGTAATCAATCGCGTCGATGAACGTTCCATAAGACGCGCCGCCGCCGCTGCCGACGCCACCGAGGCCCATCGAGCCGCGCGGATCAGGTTCGAGCAGGTAGCTGATGTGAAGCGAATTGGTTTCGTGTACGTAGAACAGTCCCGTATCCGGCGAGAACGTTGGAGGCGGGAAATTCAGCACGTCGCTGTTCACGAGCGATCCCGCGATCGTAGCGTCCTTGTTCGGATTGCGCTGGACCTCGCCCCGTTTGTTGAGGTGAAGCGGCGAATCCGGGCTGATATCCGAAGCGTAGTTGTTCACGAGGCCGAGTTTCGAGGTGATCAGGTGCTCACCGGTTACGCGATCCAGCACGTAGAAGTAGCCGTTGCGCGTAGCCATCATGACCAGTTTGCGCACGCGTCCGTTGAACGGCATGTCCGCGAGGACCGGGGTCTGGGTGGAATCCCAGTCATGCGTATCGTGCGGCGAGGTCTGGAAGTACCAGACAATCTTGCCGGTATCCACATTGACCGCGAGCAGACACGAAGTATAGAGGTTGTCGCCATCGCCGCGGCCCTGCGTGTAGGCCGGAGTCGGATTGCCCGTCCCGAACAAATAGAGATGTGTTTCGGGATCGTAGGAGCCCGGGATCCAGGAAGTACCACCGCCATGCTTCGCCGCTTCGAGGCTCGGCCACGTCTCGAGGCCGGGATCGCCCGGCTTCTGCGCCGTGGAATAGAGCCGCCACTGCTCTTCGCCGGTTTCCGGATCGAGCGACTTCAGATAGGCGGGCATGTCCGTATCATTGCCGGTTCCGACGATGATGTGGTTCCCGATCACCATCGGCACATTCGAAGAGAAGTACTGCTGCTCGAACGGGGCGATTTCCTTCTTCCAGACTTCATGGCCGGTCTTCGCATCGAGGCAGACCACCCAGTCGTCATGGAATTCGAAATAAATATAGTTGTGCCACATGCTGGGACCACGGGTTCCCGTAGTCGTGCCGCCGCGGTACTTCCAGTAGTAGTGCCACAGCACGGAGCCGTCGCGCGCATCGATCGCATACACGTCGTTCTGCGAGGCGCCGTAGAGCACGCCATCCACAAAAAGGATGCCGCCGCCGAAGCGGGTCGGGCCGCAGGTGTTGACTTCACCGGTGCCGAAACCTCCGACGACGATCTGGCCCGCCGAGAAGCCCCCACCACCGCCGCCGCGCCCACCGCGCCCTCCGCGTCCGCCTCCAAAACCGAAGCCGGCCTCTTCTCCCGCGCCGGTTCCATTCGGGCCACAGCCGGTGGTAATGCCGGCGTTAATCCACTGCAGGCTGAGGTTCTTGACCGTCTCGGTGTTGATCGCCTTGATCGCGCTGTAGCGCTTGCCGGTCATGTCGCCCGAATAGCTGGTCCACTGGTCCGATAAGGGTTTGAGGATATCCGCGGGATCGAGACCGCCACCACCCTGCGCCAGCATGAGCACAGGGGCCGCCGCCAAAACAGTTGTGAGTAAGAATTTTTTCATTTCTGTCTCGGCTCCTTTATTTGATCGTCGCCAGATAGGCGGTGATGTCGTGCATATTCTTGTTATCCGGATCGTCCATCAGGAGAAGCATCTTCTTGTGACCTTCCTGCGGATCCTTGATTTCGAGCTTCGGGCTGCCGTTTTCGATCGCGAACGATTTCCGCGTGCCGTCCGCGAGGACGAGCACGATCAGGAAGTCATCGTGGCGAATAAGCCGGCCTTCAAACTTCTGGCCGTTCGCGAGCGTCACGGTACCCTGCAGGCCTCCGGCGGCACCGCGCCCACGTCCGCCCCCGCCGCCTGAAACCCAGGTATTCTGGAGCGTCTTTGGATCTTCATACTTCGAACCGATCCCCTTCAGGTCGCCGGTCACCGAATGGCAGTTGGAGCAGAGCTTCTGGAACTCGGCCTCGCCGGCTTTGGGATCGCCAACGAGCACGTTATAGGTCAGGCCGACCGGATTGCGTCCGGGCGGGCTGCCCTGCGGGCCCATTGTCGCCTGAATGCTGTGCAGATATTCAGCAATGGCGTGGGAGTCATCGGTGGGAAGGTTGATGACAGGATTGTGCTGCGTGAGGCTGGCCGCTACGCCTTCGCCTTGCTTATCGCTGAACACGACTGTGGAGTGCAGAAGGTTCGGACCATTCTTTGCGAGGACGCCGCGCAGGTCGCTCGCATGGCAGGATGCGCAGTGCGCTTCGTAAAGTGACTTGCCACGCACCAGGACATCCTGCGGCGCCAGCGGACGCGTGTACTGCGGAAATCCGCCGGCTCTTCCGCCACGCGCGGCCCCACCCGCGCGTCCGGCGGGAGCTCCGGTTGCGCCCGTTGTGCCAGCCGCTCCCCGGCCGCGCCCGCCACCTTGCGCCATAAGCGGACTACTCAGCGCGAAGGCGCTGAGTACCGCCACAACCAACGTGAGTTTTTGTTTCATAAATCGCTGCCTCAATGGAGGATTGCCAAAACGGATTATATTTCATCCGCTCCCTCAAGCTGTTCCGGTTGGGCAGGCGAACAGGCTTAAGTGCAGCGGCAGAAATAGATGGAGGTGCCGTCCGGAATGACGGGGTTGTCCTTATCGTGCTCACCCATATCGTCCTCCTGCCACTGACCATCCTCTTTATATCCGCGAATCAGGTGACAGCGGCACGAACTACCGGTCGAACAGCTGATGTCGACACACCAGACTTTCTTCAGCCGCCCGGTTTTGGGGTCCCGCTGCTCGCCGCGCATGCATGATCCGGTACATCCCCCCGTTTTGAAGACGGAATCCACCAGTCCGGCTTCGTAACCGGCTGCGAGAGCCGCATTGGCCGAACTGAAGACGGTGATCTGGAGCTTCGAGCCTGATCTGGACTCCCGAACCAGACCCTGGGCCTCAATAAAGACCGACGATATCTGCTTCGACGGCGATTTCTTCGCTTTGGTCTTTGCTTTGGCTTTCGCAGGGCGCTTCGCGGTCTTTTTCTTCTTCGGCGGCAGCTTCTTTTTTGCCATGGATTCGCTCCTCCTGAGGATCGATATTCGGCTCATTCTACATCGGAAAGCGCGATTTTGTTCCCTTTTTTACGGCTGCGCACGCCCGGCGGCGGCGTGAGAGAATCGAGCCATGCCGCGAGCCGCACGCCCGCTGAAATTTGGCCTGCTCACCGCCGCGGCTCTTGCGATTGTGGGCGCGGGAGCGCTGGCGCAGCGAACGCCGGAGAATCCACCGAATGAGTACGTGGATGGGACGCTCTGCGCGGCCTGCCATCAGGAAATTGCCGCCAGCTTTGCCAAAACCGGCATGGGGCGATCATTTTTCCGGCTGCGGCCGCAGAATCTGGTCGAGACGCTGGGAAAACCCTATTACCACGCGGCTTCGGAATCCTGGTACGAGATGACCGAGCGCAACGGCGAATATTTCCAGCGCCGGTGGCAGATCGGGTTTGACGGCAAGGAAACCAATGTGGAGGAGAAGCGCGTGGATTACGTGATCGGCTCCGGCGATCATGCCCGCACTTATGCGCACCTCACGCCGCGGAATACCCTTCAGGAACTGGCAATGAGCTGGTATTCGGAAAAGGGCGGCTATTGGGCGATGTCGCCCGGCTATGACCGTCCGGACCATCCGCAGTCGACCCGGCTGATCAGCAACCCGTGCATGTTCTGCCATAACGCTTATCCGAAGATCCCGAAGGCGGCCGAGGAGCCGAACGCCGTGCCGCAGTTCCTTCAGCCGCTGCCGGAGGGCATCGATTGCCAGCGGTGCCATGGGCCGGGACGGAAGCACATCGAAACCGTGGGACGTCCGGGCGCGACGGCCGCCGAGATTCGTGACAGCATCGTGAATCCGAAGGCCCTCAGCCCGGACCGAGAGCTCGAAGTGTGCATGCAGTGCCACCTGCAGACGACGGCGCTGTCGCTGCCGCATTCGCTTCTGCGTCCGGGAACGGGTCCGTTTTCTTATGTCGCAGGCCAGCCGATGGGGAGTTTCCGATTCACCTTCGATCGCGAAGACGGCCAGGGGGAGCATTTCGAGATCGCCCATACCGCTTACCGGCTGCGGGAATCGCAGTGCTTTCTGCAGAGCGCAGGCAAGATGACCTGTACCACCTGTCACGATCCGCACGTCGCGGATGCGCCGGGAACCGCCAGAGCACGATACAACGGCATCTGCCGCAACTGCCATGCATCGGAACTGGCGCGGATTGCCGAACCCGCAGCCGCGCACACCGCCGCGGCCGCCGATTGCGTGAGCTGCCACATGCCGAAGCGGCGCACCGATGACGTGGCGCACGTTGTGATGACGGATCACCTGATCGCGCGGCGTCCGTCGCCCGGCGATCTGCTGGCGGACAAGCCGGAAGAACGCGAAACCGCCGCCAATGCGTACCACGGCGAAGTGGTCCCCTATTACCCGGCGAAGCCCGGCGCGACGGACGAAGAAGCGGCGCTGAACGCGGGCATCGCGCAGTTGCACGATGGCACCAATCTCAAAGCCGGACTGCCTCGCATGGCGGCTTTAATCGAAAAATATAAGCCCGCGAATGCCGAATATTACACGTCGCTGGCGGAGGGCTATCGGGCCGCGGGTGATCTTGCCAGGGCCCTGCCCGTGTACGAGGAAGCGGTTCGGCACGCACCGAATTCCGAGATCGTACTGCGCAATCTGGGCGGCGCTCAGTTTGATCTCGGGCACCTCCCGGACGCGGAAGCAACGCTGCGGCGTGCGACTTCCATGGCGCCTGACGATCCCGAAGCATGGGGACTTCTCGGCGAGACATTGTGGGCACAGGGCAAGAGCGCCGAAGGGAAGGCCGCTCTCACCAAAGGCATTGAGATCGATCCTGAAATTGCGGACCTCCACACCACGCTCGCCACATTTCTGATGAAGGCGGGCGACCCCGAGGGCGCCGAAAAAGAGATTCGCGAAGCGCTGCGTATCCAGCCCGCGAATGCCGCAGCCCAGGGAAACCTCGGCAGCCTGCTCGCCCAGCGAGGCGCCGACCCCGAAGCGATTTATCACTTCAAAGAGAGTGTGCGGCTCAATCCGTCCGCGGCGGCCGTGCGCCTGAACTACGCGCGTCTGCTGGCGAACCTGAATCAGGCCGCGGAGGCGCAGACGCAGCTGGAAGCCGCGATTGCCACGGATTCGAAACTGGCGGGCGCCCACGAACTGCTCGGTTCTCTCCTCGGCGCGAAGGGTGACGTGGACGGGGCCCTGCGCGAACTGCAGATCGCCGTTCAGTTAGAGCCCAATTCCGGCAGCGCTCAGTTCAAGCTCGGGGTCGCTTTCGGGCTCAAGCATGACATCCCCAGCGCGATCGAGCACCTCAAGCTCGCAGCCGCCGGCCTCGACTCCCAGGCGAAGCAAAGCGCACTCGATTTGCTCCGGCAACTGGGCCAGTAGGCATGGCCTGACCTGGTTACAGGTGCGATAGAGTACTGCAACTCTTTCTACATTTCGCCCCGGCATGCTACAAATGGGAGCGATCCTTCATGATCATCAGCCGCAGAGATGTGCTGCGGACTGCTGTTGCGGCATCCGTGTGCCCTTCGGCGTTCGCAACGGACCAGCTCGACCTCACAGCCGAAGAGCGCGGCCGTGTACTCGCTGCAGCCAATAAATACCTGGCGGAAAAGCCTGTTACCGTAACGGCGTCGAGCTCTCCCCGCAGCGCAGGCGGCCTGCACGATTTCTTTTCGGAAGGCGATTACTGGTGGCCCGATCCGAATAATCCCGCCGGCCCTTACATCCAGCGCGACGGGATGACGAATCCGGACAATTTCGTGGAGCATCGCCGCGCGATGGTGCGGCTGAGCCTCATCGTTCCCGCGCTCGCCGCCGCCTGGAAGATTACGCGGCAGCGCAAATATTCCGACCACGCCGCGGCGCATCTTCGTGCCTGGTTTATCGACGACGCGACGCGCATGAATCCGAACCTGCAATATGCGCAGGCGATCAAGGGCCGCTACACCGGGCGCGGCACCGGCATCATCGACACTCTGCATCTGGTGGAAGTGGCGCGCGCGGCATCGCGCGTTGGGCTCGCCTCCGACGATCTGGCCGGCGTGAAGAAATGGTTCGCCGCCTATACGAACTGGATGATGACGCATCCGTACGGGATTGCCGAGCGCGATGCGAAGAACAATCACGGGACGTGCTGGGTTGCACAGGTCGCCTGCTTTACGGAACTGACGGGCGATAAGAAGCTGAGCGCCTACTGCGCGGACCGATTCAAGACAGTGCTGATCCCCAGGCAGGAAGCCGCCGACGGCAGCTTTCCGCTCGAGCTGAAACGGACCAAGCCCTACGGCTACTCGCTGTTCAACCTGGATGCGTTCGCCTTCATCGCCCAGACGCTTGGATTGTGGAAGTGGCAGATGCCCGATGGCCGCGGCATGGCGAAAGCCATGGAGTACATGTATCCGTACATTCTGGATAAGAAGAAGTGGCCGCTTCCGCCGGACGTCATGTACGACAAGGAATGGCCGGTACGTCAGCCATCACTGCTGTTCGCAGGGCTTGCACTTGGCAAGCCGGAATACATCAAGCTCTGGTACCGGCTCGATCCCGATCCGACAGTCGAAGAAGTGCTGCGCAATTATCCCGTGCGGCAGCCGCTGCTCTGGGTTTAGTCAACGAGCTTAGCCCACGAGCTTCGTCACTGGAAAAACGCGATCGCGCGCGCCGCCCAGCCGACGCCGAACCAGAGTGTCAGCGAGGTCAGCGCTACTGCTATGTTCCGGGCGTGCGAACCGGATTCTCCATTGCGCACGGTCCTGCGAAAGATCGTGAACTGAAAAAGCAGCGCAAGGGAAAGGAGTATCATCTTGAGGCGGAACGGTCCGCTTTGTGCGTAGCGCGTGGAGTCCGGCAGGAAGATCATGATCCCGGCGATGACCGTCAGCACCAGGCCAATCCTGCTCCACTTCCAGAGCTGCCCGGAGAGTTCCGAGAGCGAGAAACTGCGGAAGCCCAGATTCAGCAGGCGCAGATTCATGATCAGAACCGTGCCGAGCAGCAACGAGATGCCGGTGAGGTGCAGCGACTGCAGAATTGGCACGCCATACTTTGTGTCACGCACGAAGGCATAATCCTTCGAGTAATAGCACCACTGCACGAAACGATCGATCCAGTGCTGCAGCATCACAGTTCGTAGGCCATCGTTCGCCCGCAGGCGATGACGCCGATCCAGAAGATCAGCGACAGAATCGCGATGACGCGAACACCGGCGGGCGTGCCATTGCGGTCCCATTCCGCCATGCGCGGATAATAGCGAACCTGATAGTAGAGCGCGTTCAGCCCGGAGAGCACGAGCAGAATCATTTTCAGGCGGAAGAACGGATTTCCCCATGCGCTCACTGCCTGCGACGCGAACAGCAGGAAGCCGGTGCCCAGCATCACGGCAAATCCGGCGAGACTCCAGGGCATGACCTCGCGCATCACCACCGCGGCCGGTTTGTCGCGCAGGCATACTCGCAGCAGGCGAAGATCGAGCACCATCACCATTCCCACCGAGAAAGAAAGCGCCAGGAGATGGCTGCCTTCGACCAGCGGAAACATCAAAGTCGAATCCTTCAGCGATGTGGCCCAACCGGTATTCTGCAGCCAGTCGAGAAGCGGAAGCAGGGACATCCTATGGCATCGGCGCCGAGCCGTCCGCTTTGGGCCGCGCAATATCGTGGTACAGCCGCTTGCCGTCCGGCATGATGGCGTAGAACAGTGATGCGGCCTTCGATCCGTCTTTCATTGGATGGGCCACGACTGTAATCGCGTCGCCGGGCTTGTAGGTGGTTTTGGTCCAGCCCTGCCTCGCCATGATGTTCACCGCGCCGCCCTCGATGTCCCACGTACCGGCCAGGCCCCCCTCGCTTTCCGGCACTTTGACGATGATGTGCGAGTGCGGGTTCTCGAGATGATATTCGATGACCGTGCCCTTGTACGTCACGTTCTTCGACATATCGAACATTGCGAACGAATGATGGGCCAGTGCGGCGGAAGCGGCAGAGAGCATCCAGACGAGTCCCGCCACACGCGGGAGGGTCAGGCCAATACGCGGCACACCTCTATCTTAGTCCCCTGCCTCGGCGACAATGGAGAAAACGGGATTGTCATGGCTGAAAATACTCTTCGCTCGATTGCCTTTCCAACGCTCACCGAAATCCAGATCGCGCAGATTGCGAACTGCGCGCAGGTGAAGAGCGCGCGCCATCCGGATGGCGAAACTCTGATCGCGACGGGTGATCGCGGAATCAGGTTCTTCATCGTCAAATCCGGACTGATTGATATTTACGATTACAGCGGCGATGAACCGCGCGTGATCGCGACCCATGGGCCCGGGCAGTTTTCCGGCGATATTTCCCATATCACCGGGCTGCCTGCCATCTTCACCGCAAAGACCCGCGGCGAGACAGAAGCTTTTGAAGTTTCGCAGGAATCGTTGCGGCACGTGCTGAATCAATGTCCCGGGCTCAGCGACATCATTCTGCAGGCATTCATCGCGCGGAGGCAGCTGGTGCGCGAGTCCGGCGAGTTCGTGGGGCTGCGGATCATCGGATCACGCTATTCGGCCGACACGTTTCGGTTGCGAGACTTCCTGTCGCGGAATCGCATGGTCTTCACGTGGACCGATATCGAGACCGAACCGGGCGTGGACAAGCTGCTGAAAGAATTTGGCATTACCGAAGCCGATACGCCGGTGGTTGCCTGTGCACACATGGTGCTGCTGCGCAATCCTTCGAACCAGGAACTGGCGGAGCGAGTGGGAATCCATCAGCGTCTGACTCAGGATCTTTATGATCTGGTGGTGGTCGGCGCGGGGCCGGCGGGTTTGGGCGCAGCAGTCTATGGAGCTTCGGAAGGGTTGCGCACAGCCGTGCTGGAATCTTTCGCGCCAGGCGGGCAGGCCGGCAGCAGCATGCGGATCGAGAACTATCTCGGCTTTCCGGCGGGACTGACCGGCGCGGAACTCACGGACCGCGCCATCCTGCAGGCCAACAAATTCGGGGCGCGGCTTTCCGTGCCTACGCCGGCGCTGCGAATGTCGTTCGATAACGGCTACACCGTTATCGACGTCGACAACGGCGGCCAGATCACCGCGAAGTGCATGGTGATTGCGACCGGCGCGCAGTATCGAAAACTGGGCGCGGAAGGGTGCGAGCGTTTCGAAGGCACCGGCGTATATTACGCCGCCGGGCCCGCCGAGGGCCACTTGTGCGAGGGCTGTACCGTGATCGTGGTGGGCGGGGGCAATTCCGCGGGACAGGCAGCGGTGTTTCTCGCGTCCCATGCACGCAAGGTGCTGCTGGTCATTCGCGGCGATGATCTCAACAAGAATATGTCGAGCTATCTCGTGCAGCGCATCAGCCAGACGGCCAGCATCGAGCTGGTGACCGACACGGAGATCCGCAGGCTCGATGGCAACAGCCATCTGCAGACAGCCGAGATTTACAACAGCCGCACGAAGGAGACGCGGACCGTGGAGACGCCCGCGGTGTTCAGCTTCATCGGCGCCACACCGCGCACGGAATGGCTGCCGCCGGAAATCGAACGCGACGAGAAAGGATTCATTCGAACGGGCGCTGCTCTGAAGGAATCGCCTTACTGGACGGCGGCTCGCGCTCCGCTTCTGCTCGAGACGAGCCGCGCGGGAATCTTTGCGGCGGGCGATGTACGTTCGGGATCGTCCAAACGCGTAGCGGCAGCGGTAGGCGAAGGGGCAATGTCCGTGCAGCTGGTGCACGAATACCTGCGGCAGAAGTAGCGGCTTAAGAAGCGAGCAGCAGTGTTTCGGCGAACGGCCATTCTTCATCCACCCACTGCGCGCGTTTGCGGAATCCGGAAGCCGCAGCGAGTTCGTCGATCGATTCCGGCGAGTGCTTGTGGCAGCCCTCTGTCCAGATGGTTTCGCCTTCTTCGAACGTGACGCGATATCCGTCACGCCGAATCTGCACGGTCTGCCTGCGCCGTGAGCGGATATGCATTTCGATGCTGTTCGTCGCCCGATTGAAGCGGGCTTCATGAGCGAACGCGCGCGGATCGAAATCGGCGCCCAGTTCATGATTGATTCGCACCAGCAGATTCAGATTGAAAGCGGCCGTCACGCCGAGCGGATCGTCATAAGCAGCGATCATCCGTTCTTCCGGCTTCAGCAGGTCCGTACCCAGAAGCAGCGAATCGCCCGGGCGCAGGAAAAGGCGAACGCCCGATAAGAACCGCGCATCCGCGCCGCGATCGAAATTACCAATCGTGCTGCCGAGAAACAGCACCAGCAAATGCGAATTATCCGGCCGCACCGCCGCGACTTCGCGCAGGCCATCCAGATATTCCCGCTCCACTCCGACAATACTGACGGCCTCGATATCGCGCAACTCGGATTCGCACGAAGCGAGCGCGGCGCGTGAGATTTCGATGGGGTAATAAGAAAGCGGCTCGCGGGCGCACAGCGCGCTGAGAATCCAGCGTGTCTTCCTGCCATTCCCGCTGCCGAGTTCAGAAACCAGCGCGGGGCGCGGCACGTAGCTCACAATCTCTTCGGAATGCCGGCGCAGAATTCGCTCTTCCGCGCGCGTCAGCCCGTATTCGGGAAGAGCCGTAATGGCATCGAACAACGCCGAGCCCAGTGCATCGTACAAATATTTCGAAGGCAGGGTCTTCTGCCCCGGCCGGCACAATCCATCGCGCACTTCCACCGCAAAGCGGCGGGTCAGATCAGCAGTCGGTTCGGCTGCAATGGCGGTATTCATGCGCTCTCCTTTTCCACGCAGCGGAATCCCGCGTACACGTAGGGATAGTGGGGCTGAAACCAGTTGCGAAAGCTCGGGCGCAGCATGACGGGCGCCGTGCGCGGACTGCCACCTTTCATCACGTAATGTTTTCCATCGAAGAAAGGCTCCGAATATCCCGGATAAAACGACATCGCCTGAAATCCCGGAAACGGCCCGAACTTCGTCGAAGTCCATTCCCAGCCGGTGCCGTGCAGATCTTCCACTTCGGTCGATCCCCAGGCCGCGCGATGCCATTGTTCCTCGGTCGGCAGCGCTTTGCCCTGCCATCGGGCGTAGGCGGACGCCTCCGCATGGCTGACATAAACCGGCTCGTGCGGCGGCAGCCGAATTTCACTGAACATCGCCCGGTACATCCACGCGCCGTTGCGCTGATTCCAGAAAAGCGGATGCGTCATCTCCCGCGACGATCGCCATTCCCAATCTTCCGGCGACCACAGTGATCGTTCGCGGTATCCGCCGTCATTCACAAATCGCAGGAATTCGCCGTTCGTCACCTTGCGGCGGTCAATCGCGAATTCCGGCACCGCAACGGTATGAGACTCGAATTCGTTATCCCACCCGAAAATGCCACCATCGCGCTTCAACCCGAGCGTCGCGTGCCCGGCGGCGATTCGAACGCGCATGTCGGAAATCGGATGGTGCGGGATTGAGCTGTGCGTCTCCGCGCCCTGCTTCCGGTCATACGGGAGCTGATGGAAAATGTACGCCAGCGTTTCCGCGTGCATCAGACGATGCTCGATTGCGACATTCAGCCGCACGTCGAATTCCTCATCGCCGCGCGCAGCCATATCTTCGATCAGGCTATCGACGCGCGAGCGCGTACGATCGCGATAGTCATTGACAACATCGAGCGAAGGCCAATCCCCCGGCTGATCTGTGGGAAGATTACCGCCAACCGGGTCGATGCCGAATGCAAACAGTTCGTCGAGCTCATTGCGGCGAATGGCGGGATCGCTCAGCAGGTTTCGATCGAAGGCTTCCAGATGCCCGACATAAAACGCGATCCTGTGACGTTCGGGAATCGGACGATCATACATCGCCTCGGTTTTCACGCTTCGAAACAGCGCGTCCGTCTCGGTCCGCGCCGCCTGCAGCCGCGAAAACAGCGTGTGGCGCGTGGCTTTTACAGCTTCCGTCACTATGGAATCGTCCCCTCTCCGCTGAATTGTCTCACTTCAGTGTGGCGATAAAGTTACGAGCCACTTCGGCAATCGGCTTGTGCTGCACGTCGACTAATTCGTTCATCCGGCGCATTTCCTTCTCCGGGATGCGGCCGGAAAGCTCCACCAGCACTTTTCGCAGTTCGGGAAAACGCTGCTCCGCATCTTTCCGGACCGTAAGCGCGCACTCATATGGCGGGAAGTAGTGGAGATCGTCTTCGAGGACAGTGTATTCGTCATGAGCCAGCATGCCGTCGGTTGCGCTTCCCGCCGCAATATCCACTTTCTTTGATGAAAGCGCCTGATAAAGCAAGCCAAGGTCCATCGTTACCGGGGGACCATCCAGGCGCAGCCCATATGTTCGAACCAACCCATCCAGCCCGTCGGGCCTCTGCGTGAATTCATACCCGACGCCGGCATGCCATGGGGCAGAACGATGCGCCGCGTCGCTCAGCGTCTTCAGATTCTGTGCGCGCGCGTCCTCTGTCCGTACCACCATCGCGAAACTATTGTTGAATCCGAGCGGCGTCAGCCATTCGATGCCCCACTGCTGGTATCCCGCTGCCACCTGAGTGAACGCCTCGTGCGCATCTTTTACTGCCGGCTTCTTCAGAACTGCGGTGAGCGCGGTGCCAGTGTATTCGGGATAAACATCGATGCTGCCTGTGCGCAGCGCTTCCTGCGCGAGCAACGTCCCGCCCAGGCCGAACTTGCGCTCGACCTCCATTCCCATGCGCCGCTCGATCTGCTGCGCCACAATTTCGCCGAGCACCATCTGCTCGGTGAAATTCTTCGATCCGACCGTGATGTGTGGCTGCGCCGCGCAACCAGCGAGCAGCAGTGCAGTCAACAGGGCAGTCAATAAGAGAAGCGGCGTTCGACCCATTCGAGAACCTCGTCTGCCAGGATAGCCATAATTGCGGCGGGCACTGCGCCGGCGAGTATGGTGCGGCTATCCGCCATCGCGATGCCGCGGAAGACGAATGTTCCGAGTCCCCCTCCTCCAATGGCGGCTGCGATAGTCGCTGTTCCGATTGTAGTGACCGTCGCGATGCGGACACCTGCCAGAATCATCGGCATCGCGAGCGGCAGTTCCACCTGCCGCAGAATCTGCCCGTCCGTCATCCCCATGGCTATGGCGGATTCGCGCACACCCGCATCGACGCCGAGGATGCCCGCCACGGTATTGCGCAGAATCGGCAGCAGCGCATAGAGGATCAGCGCGATGATCGCCGTCCGCTTTCCGACTCCGCCTACCAGTGGAACGGGCAGCAGGAATCCGAACAGCGCCAGACTGGGAATCGTCTGGATGATGTTCACCGTACCCAGCGCCCAGCGTCTTCCGCGCGCATGCCTCGCGAGCCAAACGGCCGAGGGCGCGGCGATCGCGACCGCGGCGATCACCGAGATCGCGACCAGCCACAGATGCTCGATCGACAGTTCGACAATCTCACGAGTGAGCATGGCCATCCTCAATGGTGGCAAGAAAGGCCCGCGCTTCGGGTGATGTGGAACGCGCGAATTCTTCCGCCGGAGCCACCGTCTCAATCGCCCCATCCTTCAGCAGCGCGATTCGCGACCCGAGCGTCAGCGCTTCGCGGATGTCATGGGTCACGAACATGGCGGTTTTGCCGAACGCCTTTCGCAGTTCCGCGAAATGCCGCTGCATCCCGTGGCGCGTTACCGGATCGAGCGCGGCAAACGGCTCATCGAGCAGCAGAAGCGGAGGATCAGCCGCGAGGGCTCGCGCGATTCCGACGCGCTGCTTCTCGCCACCCGAAAGCTGCCGCGGAAATCGCGCCACGTATGTCGCCGGCTCCAGCCCCACCGCGTTGAGCAATTCCGCGACGCGCTTCTGCATCTTCTCGCGCGGCCATCCTTCGAGCGCCGGTACCAGCCCCGTATTCTCGGCTACCGTACGATGCGGAAATAATCCGCCATCCTGGATGACGTAGCCGATCCGGCGCCGGAGGCGAATCGGATCCTGCGCGCTGACGGGCGTTCCGCCAAAACGCACCTCGCCTGATGTCGGCGCCACCAGCGCATTTACCATTTTCAGAAGGGTTGTTTTACCCGACCCACTGCGGCCCAACAGCACGACCGTTTCATTTTCTTCGACCGTGAGATCGACGCCGCGCAGAATCTCACGGCCGCCGGCTTGATAACGGACGTTGCGGAATTCGACGAGCACCGCCATCCGGATCAGGAAAAATCCAGCTCAACCTGGTCGACGTAGCACCAGCCCCAGTCCTCGCCGGGTTCGATCGAGCGGACAATCGGATGTTTGGTGTGGTGGAAGTGTTTGGTGGCGTGCTTGTTCTTCGAGGAATCGCAGCAGCCCACGTGCCCGCAGATCATGCAGAGCCGCAGATGCACCCAGGAGTCTCCCATTTTGAGGCATTCCTCGCAGCCGCGCGTGTGCGGCTGGACGTCCTGAATCTGATCAATATGGCTGCAGGCGGGCATCTGCGCCCAAGCATACCAGAATCGATTAAAGACGATTCAATGTCGCCCCGGGAGCCCCGCAGAATGCTAGACTGCGAACAACTGAGATGCCGAAGTTGCGCATATTAATCGCGGACGATCACGCGCTGATGCTGAAGGGTATTCGGACGCTCCTCGAAAAGGAATACGAAATTGTGGGTACGGCTTCCGATGGACGGCAACTCGTGGAGGCCGCATTGACTCTTCGTCCGGATCTGATCATCCTTGACGTTGGCATGCCCCAGCTGCATGGATTCGAGGCAGCGAAACGGATCCGCACGGCGCTCCCTTCCACGAAGCTGATTTTTCTCAGCATGCACAGCAGCCCTATGTACCTGCGCAAGGCAATGGAGGCGGGCGCTTCCGCTTACGTTCTCAAAACCGGCGCGGTGGAAGAACTCGGCAATGCGATCCGCAGCGTGATGAACGGCGAGTCGTATCTTTCATCAGGTCTTGGCAGCCGCCTCGATCTGCTGACGAATTCCGGAAAATCTTCAGGCACGGCCGGGGAATTGACGGACCGTCAGATGGAGATCCTCCAGTTGATCGCGGAAGGGCGGCCCAGCAAAGAGATCGCCCATATTCTGAACATTTCGACGAAAACCGTCGATTTTCATCGCGCCCGTATCATGGCGAGAATGGGCGCGCGCTCAGTGGCTGAGTTGGTGCGTGCGGCCGTGGAAGAGGGCTTTATCCCGGCTTCCAATCACGACATTCTGGAACCGTCAGCCGCCGGCAGCCATGAAGCGAAAATTCCGCCGGCATCAACCGGCAAGACCTCACAGGACGAAAGCTCCGGCCCAGTCCCCTTCGTCGCCTGAAGACGATTGCTTCAGGCGGGCTCTTCTCCTGAAAGCCGTAAACTGAGCGGCACATTGACACGAACGCGAGTGCCTTTGCCCGGCTCGGATTCAATCGAAATGGTTCCATTCAGCAGCCGGACACGCTCCCGCATGCTGTAAGTTCCTACTCCGCTCCTGGCAAGTTCCGGATCGAAGCCGGCGCCGTCATCGTCAATCGCCAATTGAAGACTGTCGACCTCCACCCTGAGCACGACGTTCACGCTCTCCGCCCGCGCGTGCTTCAAAATGTTACTCATGCATTCCTGGCACACCCGGTAGAGACAGGACGCTGTCGCAGTCTCCACGGTATCCGGAACGTCGTGCGCATGAAAGTGAATCGTCAGGCTGCCGGCCTCCTCCGTAAAAATGCAGAGCTCCTCCAGAGCGGCACTCAAACCCAGATGGTCGAGCACAGACGGGTGCAGCCGATGGGAGATCTGACGGACTCCCTCCGAGAGCTCCTGAATCCTCTTCTGGAACGACTTCAGCTTGCGGATTGACACGTTTGGCTGATCCGGGAGGGTGGCAGCTTTGCCAATCTCCACGGAAAGGAATGCGAGGCGCTGAGTGATGTCGTCGTGTAATTCCTGCGCGAGTTCGCGGCTTGCATCTTCCTGGGCGGCGATGACTCTGGCTCGCAGCGTGCGCAACTCCTCTTCCTGCTGATTACGAGCCGTAATATCAGTGATGAAGCTGACCCCAAGTACACCATAGCGGCTGTTCACATAACTGAGGCTGATCTCCGCCGGGAACAGGGAACCATCTTTGCGGCGCGCCAGAAGATCATGTCGCGGCCCCACGAGGCGCCTCTCGGGAGCCGCCAGATAGGCCTGACGATCGGCGGCATGTTTGGCACGGATTTCCTCGGGCAGCAGGATCTCATGGGGTTGATTCACAAGCCCGCCCGCCTCGTATCCGAACATCTGCTCTGCTCTGCGGTTGGCGAGCCGGATTGTGCCGTCGGTGTCCACCGCGACGATCCCCTGCGCGGCCGTCTCAAACAGCGTTTCGAGGATCGATCCTCGTTCGCTCGCAATCGTCTGGGCTCGCTGGAGTTCCGTAATGTCCGTGGCAAACATCAGAATGGCGCGCATGACGCCGTTCGAATCGCACTCCGGCACAAACTGAACGAGCACTTTGAGTCCGTCGTCAATCAGTCCCCGCGGGAAGAAGTACTCCGTAATGAGGCGCTTCTGCGTCTCCACAACGTGGCGGACCATGCGAAACCAAAGTTGCGAATCGCGGGGATTGGGTAAGCCTTCCGGCTGGCCAATGAGGTCCCCGACCCGGCAACGCGCCAGTTCCGCCATGCGCGGATTGACAAACGTAAATCTTCCATGAAGATCCAGTCGCGCGATCCCGTCAGGGCTGTTATTGACAACAGCGAGAAACTCCTCATTCGAACGCGCCAGATCCTGCTCCACGCGCTTGCCCTCTGTAATCACGCTGAAGATGGCCGTGAAGCAACCGGGCTCGGAGGAGAATGCCGATACGAGGAACCACTGCGCGAGCGCTTTGACGTAGAATTCGAATTTCACCGCTTCCCCGGTTCGCGCGATCCGGCTGTAGATCTCAAGTATTTCCGGATCGGTTTGCTGAATTCCCGGAATCACCTCCGTTACGCGCTTTCCGATCACGTCGTGCAAACCGGTCAATTCCCCAAAACGGGGGTTCACCTCGAGATAGATGAAATCGACCGGAATTCCGTTCTCGAAAATCATCCGGCATCGCGCGATGCCGTCGTTGCTGTGGTCGAGCAGACCCTTGTAACGGGTCCGAATTTTCTCCACTGGCTCCGGAGCGGCTGTAGCTGGCTCGTCGGCGAAAATCAGAATTCCCTGCGGCTGTGCCTGCGCACTCCCCCATGGCCGGATCTCCCAGGCAAGCCAGCCGTCCTCGATGCGCGCGTTCTCGCCCGCAAGGCAGTGTTGCAGACGTTCCCGTGACTCAGGCGAGATCTCCGGAAAGAGATCGTACAAGCCTGTACCAGCCACTTGATCCGGCGTGAGTTTGTAGACTGCGCACCACCGGTCGCTTGCCTGGAGGCAGCGCATCTCCCGGTCGAAAAGGGCCGCTGCCCCCGGCATCTGACGCACGAATGCCGCAAATAAATGCTTAATATCTGCGAGGTTTGCGGGCTCCGTCGCCATTTCAAATACCTGATCCCTGAATCATACTCTTGATTGCCAAACCTGGGTTCCCCATTTCTGCAATCAGGCATTCACCAAATTTGCATGAGATTTAAACTGTACGATGGACTTCCCCCTTAAATACTAGTACTAACCCTGGTAGGCGGTCTATACCCTGCGATTTAAGTTGAAATATATCCAGCTTTGGATAGGGCG
>CAZPZE010000358.1:0-8629 GCA_964590625.1 uncultured Solibacteraceae bacterium | reverse complement strand
ATCCTCGCCGTCTCCATGGCCACCGCCCGCGCGGCTGCGAATTCGCACAAAACCCCGCTGTTCCGCTATCTCGGCGGCGCCAACGCCTGCACGCTCCCCGTCCCCATGATGAACGTCATCAACGGCGGCGCGCATGCCGATAGCTCGGTCGACATGCAGGAATTCATGATCGTCCCCTACGGCGCAACCAAATTTTCCGAATCGCTCCGCATGGGCGTCGAAACATTCCACACCCTGAAAGGCGTGCTGAAGAAGAAGGGCTACTCCACCTCCGTCGGCGACGAAGGCGGCTTCGCTCCCAACCTGAAATCGAATGACGAAGCGCTCGAAGTTCTGCTCGAAGCCATCACCAAAGCCGGCTACAAGCCCGGCGAGCAGATCGGCATCGCGCTCGATCCCGCCTCCAGCGAATTCTACAAAGACGGCAAGTACATCTTCAAAAAGTCCGATAAGAGCGAACGCACCAGCGAACAGATGGTCGAATACTGGGCCAACTGGCGCCGCCAGTACCCCATCGTTTCTCTCGAAGACGGTATGGCGGAAGACGATTGGGACGGTTGGAAGCTCCTCACCGATACCCTCGGCGCGAACACGCAGCTCGTCGGCGACGATCTCTTCGTCACCAACACCGCCCGCCTCACCCGCGGCATCGAGTCGCACACCGCAAATTCGATCCTCATCAAGGTCAACCAGATCGGCTCGCTCACCGAAACGCTCGATGCCATGCTGACTGCCTCAAAGAACGGCTACACCACGGTCATCTCGCACCGCTCGGGCGAAACAGAGGATCCGTTCATCGCCGATCTCGCGGTCGCCACCAACGCCGGCCAGATCAAGACCGGGTCCGCCAGCCGCACCGACCGCATCGCCAAGTACAACCAGCTTCTCCGCATCGAAGAGCGCCTCGGCGTGGCCGCGAAGTTCCCCGGCCGCAAAGCGTTCCGTCAGTAAGCCTGCAGTCAGTCCATCCGCGGTGCGGGCCTGGTCCCGCACCGCTGCTTCAAAAACGAAACAATCCATGTCCCGCACCAAACCACTCATCCTCACCATCCTCGACGGCTGGGGCTTCTCCGCCGCCACCGAAGGCAATGCCATTGCGTTGGCGCGCAAGCCCACTTACGACATGCTGCTGCGCGATTTCCCGAACACGCTCGTGCACACGTCGGGTCCGTCAGTCGGCCTGCCCGAAGGACAGATGGGGAACAGCGAAGTCGGCCACCTCAACATCGGCGCCGGCCGCGTGGTGCAGATGGACGTCACCCGCATCGATGCCATGATCTCTTCCGGCTCGATCTTCAATGACCCGAACCTGCTCGCTCTGATGAAGTACGCCCGCGAAGGCCGCCGCCTCCACATCATGGGACTCTGCAGCGATGGCGGCGTGCATTCGCTCCTCACCCACCTCTACGCCGTGATCGAGATGGCGAAGCGCGAAAACGTGAAGGAAGTCTTCCTCCACTGCTTCATGGATGGCCGCGATACCCCGCCCGAAAGCGGCCTCGGCTACATCCGCCAGATCGAACAGAAGCTCCGCGAAATCGGCGCCGGCAAAATCTCCACCGTCTCCGGCCGCTACTATTCCATGGATCGCGACAAGCGCTGGGAACGCATCGAGCGCGGCTTCGGCGCCATGGTCCTCGGCAACGGCGAGCGCGTGCAGGATATCGAACCCGCCATCCTCCGCTCCTACGAAAAAGGCGTCACCGACGAATTCATCGAACCCCTCACCGTCGTCGATTCACGCAACGAGCCCATCGGCCTAATCCGCGAAAACGACGCCTGCTTCTTCTTCAACTACCGCGCCGATCGCGGCCGCGAAATGACCGAAGCGCTCACGAGCGATACGCTGCCGCAGCCCGCCCGCAATCTCGTCCCGAAGAACCTGAAGTTCCTCACCATGACGCAGTACGATAAGTCGCTCGGCGTGCCTTTCGTCCTGCAGCGCGAGCCGCTCGAGAACATCCTGGGTTACGTCTGCGGTGAGCTCAACTGGAAAAACCTCCGCGTCGCCGAAACCGAAAAGTACGCGCACGTGACGTACTTCTTCAACGGCGGCATCGAAAAGCCGTTCCCGGGCGAAGAGCGCGAAATGGTGGCGTCACCGAAGGTCGCGACTTACGACCTCAAACCCGAAATGAGCGCCCAGGGCATTACCGACATCGTCCTCGACGCCATGGGCCGCCGCGATTTCGACGTCATCGTCATGAATTTCGCGAACGCCGATATGGTCGGCCACTCCGGCAAACTGGAGCCGACAATCCGCGCCGTCGAAGCCATCGATACCTGCCTCGGCCAGATCTGGAAACGCCTCAAGGAAAAGAACGGCCGCTGGATCATCACCGCCGACCACGGCAACGCCGAAACCATGATCGACCCCATCACCAAAGGCCCGCACACATACCACACCACGAATCCGGTGCCCTTCATTCTGGTCGACGATTCCGGCGACAAACTCCGCCCGAACGGCGCTCTCCGCGACGTCGCCCCCACGCTCCTCGCCGTCCTCGGCGAAAAGCAGCCGCGCGAAATGACCGGTCGCGACCTCCGCAAATTCTAATCCCGCAAACTTTAATGTGGGGCCGAGCTTTCGGCTCGGCAGCCCGGCTTCTGCCCGGCGCAAACAATCCCTACTCGCCCGCCAACCGATCCAGCCGATCAAACTCCCGCTGAATCTGCTCCCGCTCCGGCGCCTCCGGCGCCAATTCCAGATACCGCATCAACCGCCCCCGCGCCTCCACATTCGCGCCACGCGCAAGCAGCGCCATCCCCAGCACAAAATTCACCCGCGCATTCGTCCCGCCGTCACCATGGCGCAATGCCGCCCGCGCCGCCTTCTCCGCCACGTCATACCGTTTCAGCATCAGATTCACCAGCGCGTCCGCATAACACGCCTGGAAAGACACGCCGGAATCGACGCGCAGCGCTTCATCCAGATCGCGCGCAGCCGTCAGCAGATCGCTCTGCTGCACCGCCATCAGCCCGAGATTCATCCACGCATCCGCATATTCCGGATAAATCCGGATCGCCGCCTCAAAACTCGCCGCCGCCTTATCGCTCTTCTTCTGCCGCAGCGATTGCTTCCCCTGCTCGAACTGCTTCACCGCCGCCGGCGGCGCTCTGAGTGATGTCGCGCTGACCGTCGCACCTGCCGCGCCGCGGTCTCCGCTCCGCACGTTGCCCGCGGAATTTCGCGTCAGCATAATGGTCCCCGCATTCACCACGCCGGTTGACGACCGCACGCTGAACTTCGCCACGGTCGAGTCATAACCAAAAACCTTCGCTTCCACCGTGCAGATCGTGGCGCCTTCAATCGCAAGCGGATCCGGGTTCATCGAAAAGTGGAACTTTCCGGAGGGACTCACCGATCCGCCATCCACGGATTGCCCTTTGCAGTCCACCGCAAGCTGTATGTCGGACGGCAGCACGTCCTGCCGATTGGCTGAAGCAAGCTGCACCGAACCCGACACCGTCAGCGTAGTGAGCGCATCCGGTTGCGCCGCCACCTGATCCACGCTGTCCGCCTGCTCCTGAGCGGCCAGACTCGCAGCGGCGACAATCACCAGAATCGGTACGCGACCCCACATACGGCTTCCTGCCTGGTGCCAGTATGGAGCAGTTGCGCACCTTTAAACTGTAAGGGAGTGTCACGGATCGTCACAGTAGATAAAGGAGCCGACGCCTCCACCCCCGCCTGGATCGCCACGGGCGCGGTGTATCCCATCCTGATCTCCATCAGCTTCTGTCATCTGCTCAACGATCTGATCCAGTCGCTGCTGCCCGCCATTTATCCGATCCTCAAGACCAGCTACCACCTCGATTTCGGCCAGGTCGGCATGATCACGCTCTGCAATCAGCTCACGGCCTCCATCCTGCAGCCGGTCGTCGGCCACGCGATGGACAGACGTCCCGCTCCCTATTCGCTCACTGCCGGCATGTGCTGTATGTTCGCCGGGCTGTTCCTGCTCGCCTACGCGCCGCTCTACGGAATGATCCTGCTCGCCGCCAGCCTCACCGGCATCGGCTCGGCGATCTTCCATCCGGAATCCTCGCGCGTCGCCCGCATGGCCTCAGGCGGACAGCACGGTCTCGCACAATCGATCTTCCAGCTCGGCGGCAACTTCGGTTCGTCGCTCGGCCCTCTGCTCGCGGCCTTCATCGTTCTGCCCAACGGGCAGCACAGCGTCGCGTGGTTCACAGCGGTCGCCGTGATCGGCATGATCATCACGTTCCGCGTCGGCGGCTGGTACAAGGAACGCATCGCCGGCCGCGCGCGCGGCCAGAAACATCACGAAACTGCCACGCATGGCCTGAGCACCGGCCGCGTGCGCCTCTCGATCGCCGTCCTGCTCGCTCTGATGTTTTCGAAGTTCTTCTACCTGGCGAGCCTCACCAGCTACTACACGTTCTACCTGATCGATAAATTCCACGTCTCCGTGCGTTTTTCCCAATACTCGCTCTTCGTATTCCTGGCCTCCGTCGCAGCCGGCACCATCCTCGGCGGACCCATTGGCGACCGCCTCGGCCGCAAGCTTGTCATCTGGTGCTCCATCCTCGGCGTGCTGCCGTTTTCGCTCCTCCTGCCGCACGCCAGCCTTGCATGGACCATCGTCCTTACCGTCCCCATCGGCATCATCCTCGCCTCCGCCTTCCCGGCGATCATCGTTTACGCGCAGGAACTCCTGCCCGGCCGCATCGGCCTGATTTCCGGTCTTTTCTTCGGTCTGGCGTTCGGCCTCGGCGGCATCGGCGCAGCCGTCCTCGGTGAGCTCGCCGATAAGACCAGCATCCGCTTCGTCTATCAGGTCTGTGCGTTTCTTCCCGCCATCGGCCTGCTCACCGCGATGCTCCCGAACATCGAGAGACCGAAGCCCGTGCGAATCTAAGAGCAGAGCCACTGCATCTCAAAACTATGGACACCAGCGTAGAGCTCAAAGTGGATGGAATGACCTGCGAAGCCTGCGCCCGCAGCGTCTCCCGTAAGCTTTCCGGCGTTGACGGCGTGTCCGCGGCCTCCGTCGATCTTGCGGCCGGCAAAGCAACCGTGCAGCGCGATGACTCCCGCGCGTCTGTTGACGATCTGATCGCCGCCCTGAAGCAGATCGGGTACCACGCGGCGCGGAGCTGATTGCCCCGCCTCGAAGAAATCGAGCTCCCCATCAGCGGAATGACGTGCGCCTCGTGTGCGCGCATCGTCGAAGGCCAGTTAGCCAGCACTCCCGGCGTCGCCAAAGCCAGCGTCAACATCGCCACTCGCATCGCCTCCGTTCGCTATGACGCCGATAAACTCGCCGTTGATAATCTCGTCGATGCCGTCGAAGAAGTCGGCTACGGCGTTCCCGCCGGCCCGCAGGAAATCGCCGAGCAGAAAGAAGCATCCGACCTCCGCCGCCGCCTCACCATCGGCGCCGCCTTCGCGATCCCCGTTTTCATCCTCGGCATGATCGAGCGCCTTCCCGCCCTCCAACTCGTTCTCACTCTCCCCGTCATCGGCTACTCCGGCGCGCCTTTCTTCCGCGACGCCTGGACCGCGTTCCGCCACCGCTCCGCCAACATGAATTCGTTGATCGCCCTCGGCACCGGCACCGCGTTTCTCTATTCGCTCTGGGCTGTCTTCGCGGGCGTTCACGATGTCTATTTCGAAGCCGCCGCCGTCATCGTCGTGCTCGTGCTGCTCGGCCGCATGCTCGAAGCGCGCGCCCGCGGCCGCGCATCGGACGCCATCCGCAAACTCATGGACCTCCAGCCTACCTGGGCCTGCGTCGTGCGCGATGAGAACGAAACCGTCATCCCGCTCTCCGATGTCATGGTCGGCGAAGAAGTCGTCGTCCGCCCCGGCGAACGCGTTCCGGTCGATGGCGCCGTCATCGAAGGCGAAACCGAAATCGATGAATCCATGCTCACCGGCGAAAGCCTGCCGGTAGCCAAAACCACCGGCGCTACGGTCTACGGAGGAACCGTCAACACCACCGGCGCGTTCCGTTTTCACGCCTCCAGGGTCGGACGCGACACCGCCCTCGCCCGCATCATCGAAATGGTGAAGCGCGCCCAGGGTTCGAAAGCGCCCGTCTCGCGCATGGCCGATATCGTCAGCGGATGGTTCACGGTCGCGGTGCTCGTGGTCGCGATCGTCACTTTCGTCGTCTGGCTGTTCTCCGGAACCCTGACCACCGCAGTGATGAACGCGGTCGCCGTCCTGATCGTCGCCTGCCCCTGCGCCATGGGCCTGGCCACACCGACCGCCATCATGGCCGGCACCGGACGCGCTGCCGCCCGCGGCATTCTCTTCAAAGGCGGCGAAGCGCTCGAAGCCGCAGCTCGCGTCAATACCGTCATCTTCGATAAGACCGGCACCATCACCACCGGCAAACCGGTCGTCACCGAAATTCGCCCGCTGAATGGATCTTCCGAAGCCGAGATCATTCGCCTCGCCGCCGCCGTCGAGCGCTGGAGCGAACACCCCGTCGCTCGCGCCATCGTCAACCACGCGAACGGCGTGCCGGAATCGTCCACCGGCTTCCGCGCCATCCCCGGCCGTGGCGCGCAGGCGACTGTCGACGGTCACACCGTCTTCGTCGGCAAGAGCGACAACGGCGCCATCGCGGTGGAATCGGACGGCACCCGCATCGGCGAAATCGAAGTCGCCGACGAAATCAAACCCACGGCACCCGAAACCATCCGCCACCTCAAAAACATGGGCCTCGACGTCTGGATGATCACCGGCGATCACGAACGCCCCGCCCGCGCCGTCGCGCAGCAGGCCGGAATCAAAGAATCACACGTGCTTGCGGGCGTTCTTCCTGAGGTCAAACAGAGCGCAATCGGACTCCACCGCGGCCTGGGCCATCGCGTCGCCATGGTCGGCGACGGCATCAACGACGCTCCCGCCCTCGCCTCCGCCGACGTCGGCATCGCCATCGGCGCCGGCACCGACATCGCCATCGAAGCCGGCGGCGTCGTCCTCATGCGCGACGATCTCCGCGCCGTCGCCGACTGTCTCTCGCTCGCGCGCCAGACCCTCCGCGTCATCCGTCAGAATCTGTTCTGGGCCTTCGGGTATAACGCCGTCGCCATCCCACTCGCCGCCAGCGGAAAACTCTCCCCCATGCTCGCCTCCGCAGCCATGGCCTTCTCCAGCGTCTCAGTCGTCCTCAATAGCCTCCGCCTCCGCCGCGCCTGACCAGCACCGTGGGGCCGGGCTTTCCGGCCCGGCCTCTACCGCCCCACATAAACCGAAGACCCCGCCGACCCCACCGTAAACCGATCAATCCTTAACCCCAGCCTGAACCACTCATCCACATGGGCATCCGGAAACGTCGGCCGCAGCCAGTTCCGAATCAGAAAATCCAGCGCCCCGCCCTCCACCGGAACTCCCGACACTTCCACCCGCTCCACATCCACCCGCGCCCGCCGGTTCATCGACTCAATCCGCGCCCGCACCATCACCGGCCGCTCCCCGGAAAACATGCCCCGAATCAGCCAGCTCGATTCCTCCCCCGTCGCCGCCTGCCGCAGCTTGACAAAATCGATCAGCCCGTACCCGATCGCTTCCCCGTTCCGCAGTTCCACCCGCAGATCCCGCGCCGCCCCCGGCGCGTACACGCGGGCTTTCTGATTGATCCAGGCGTTGAGCTCGTCGGTGGAGAGATCGATCCGCGTCCCCGCGGGCAGCCGTGCCGATTCGAGACTGGCGAATTTCCGATTCGCGCTGTCCGTGACCGTGGCAGCCGAAAGAAGCAGTGCCGCTGCGCCAACCAGCGCAGGCAGTGCGGGTCGATAACGAGACATCCCAGCTACCATCACAGCATGTCTTCCATCGCCGTGCGGTCCGCCGCGGAGCGCGACTTTCCCGCCATCGCCCGCATCCAGCAGACGTCGCCGGAGGCGGCCCAATGGCCGGTCGGCGACTATTCCGGCTTTGAGGTGCTTCTTGCGCTCCTGCATGAGGGACGAACAGAGGTCCCCGCCGGTTTCTGTGCCTGGCGCCAGACTTCGCCGGATGAAGCGGAACTCCTGAATCTCGCTGTAGTTCCGGAATATCGCCGCCGCGGCGTCGCTTCCGCTCTTCTGGACGCCCTGACCCAAAACGCCAAAGGCACCGTGTTCCTCGAAGTGGCCGAACCAAATCTCCCCGCAATTTCCCTGTACGAACACCACGGCTGGGTGAGGACTGGCCTCCGCAAAGGCTACTACAGGAACGGAACGATAAACGGTATTGTCATGGAAAAGCGTCCGTGATAAAGTCCTGGTTAGACGGCGAAAGTTCGCCGCACTTCAAAAACTGAAGTGAAGCTACCCACCGGGCCAGGTAGTCCTTTTGAGACGGCCCGGCGAGGCAACTCCACTCTAAGGAGACATGCCGGAATGGAAAAAACGATTCAGGAAGAACTCAAAGCGCACTTGATGCAGACGAATGAGACTTTCCGTAACCTCATCACCCAGCACCATGAGTATGACGTTCTCGTGGAACAGCTGGAAAGCAAGCCGGCCCTCACGGCTGAAGAGGAAATCGAAGAGCATCGTCTGAAAAAGCTCAAACTCAGGTTGAAAGACCAGATGGAACAGATGATGAGCGAGTACAGGCTTCAGCACGCCAGCTGAAGTCCATCAGGTGCGCTTGCGCATCGAAAAA
>CAZPZE010000357.1:0-4514 GCA_964590625.1 uncultured Solibacteraceae bacterium | reverse complement strand
CCAGGGCGCGGCCACCGGCGTCGGCGGCATTCTGCGCGACATCTTCACCATGGGCGCGCGTCCCATCGCCGTCATGGATTCGCTGCGCTTCGGCCCGCTCGCCGGCACGCCCGAATCCGAACACAACCGTCGCATCGTGAGCGGTGTGGTCAGCGGCATTGCGCATTACGGCAACTGCTTCGGCGTCCCCACCGTCGGCGGCGAATGCATTTTTGAAGACTGCTATTCCGCCAATCCACTGGTCAACGTATTCGCCCTCGGCGTCTGCAAAGAGAACGAAGTTTTCTACGCGAAGGCGTCGGGCGTCGGCAACCCTGTCATTTATGTAGGCGCCAAGACCGGACGCGACGGTATCCATGGCGCCTCCATGGCCAGCGCCGAATTCACCGAGGAATCGAAGCAAAAAAGGCCCAACGTCCAGGTCGGCGATCCCTTCCTCGAAAAGCTGCTCCTCGAAGCCTGCATCGAAGCCATGAAAACCGGCGCCATCGTCGCCATTCAGGATATGGGCGCGGCCGGTCTTACCTCCTCTTCCTGCGAAATGGGAAGCCGCGGCGGAGTCGGAATCGACATTGATCTCGATAAAGTTCCGCAGCGCGAAACCGGCATGACTGCCTACGAGATGCTGCTCTCCGAATCGCAGGAGCGCATGCTGCTCGTGGCCGAAAAGGGCAGGGAAGAAGAAGTCTTCCGCGTCTTCCGCAAGTGGGGACTCGATGCCGTCACCATCGGCGTCGTCACCGCTGACGGCAAACTGCGCGTGCGGCATCACGGCCAGCTGATGGCCGAAATTCCCAATCCCGCGCTGGCTGACGAAGCCCCGAAATACGACCGCCCCCACAACGCGAAGCCGCACCGCCGCGCGCCCCTCGATCCGCCCGCCGCGCTGCCCACGTCTTCGGACTACAACGCCGATCTCCTGAAGCTCGTCGGCTCGGCCGACCTCTGCTCCAAGCGCTGGATCTGGGAGCAGTACGACTACATGGTGCGCACCAACACCATCGTCGGCCCCGGTTCGGATGCCGCCGTCGTACGTGTGAAGGAAACCGACCAGTCCATCGCGATGTCGCTCGATGGCAACGGCCGCTACTGCTATCTCGATCCGCGCGAGGGCGCGAAACTCGCCGTCGCCGAATGCTGCCGCAATCTCGCGACGGTCGGCGCCGTCCCAGTCGCGGCAACCAACAATCTCAACTTCGGCAATCCCGAGCGCCCGGAAATCATGGCGCAGCTCGTTGAAGCGATCGAAGGCATCGCCGAAGCCTGCGAGTTCTTCGAATCACCCATAACGGGCGGTAACGTCAGCTTATATAACGAAACGCTGGGTGAAGGGATCTATCCCACGCCCGTGCTCGGCATCATCGGCCTGATGAAGACGGCCCAGCCCACGCCGATGCGCTTCGTGCGCGAAGGCGCCTCGCTGATGCTGCTCGGCGGTTTCGGCGAATGCGACTCCCAGCGCTTCGGCGCCACTCAATATGCCAAAGTCATTCAGGGCCGGCTTTGGGGACTTCCTCCCCGGCTCGATATGGAGACCGAAAAGCGCGTCCATGACGCCATTCGCGCCATGATCGAAGCCGGAATTGTGGAATCCGCACATGACCTCTCGGATGGTGGGCTCGCCGTCACTCTCGCCGAATGCTGCACCCCCGAACTGGGTGCGAAAGTCACCATTCCGCACACTGCCCAGCCGCTTTTCACGCTCTTCGGCGAGGCTCCCTCCCGCATCCTGGTCAGCGTCACCGACTCCGAGATGGCGGACGAAATCGCGTCCAAATTCAAGGTCGAATGTCCGGAGATCGGCGCTATAATGAAAGAGCGGTTACAGATCGGGACCGATCGTCAGATGCTGATTGACCTCTCCACTTCCGGTCTGCAACAGGCTTCCGAAACAGCTCTCCCCCGTCTGCTTCAAGCCCAACATGAATAAATCCACCGCTCGCTCCGGTCCAGCAGTTGATTTGTCGCATGATGACAAGCTCCATGAGGAATGCGGCGTAGCCGCAATTTACGGCCACCCGGAAGCATCGAAGCTGGCCTACCTCTCGCTCTACGCCCTGCAGCACCGCGGGCAGGAGAGCGCCGGCATCTCCTCGAGCGACGGTCAACAGATCTACACCAAAAAGGCCATGGGTCACGTGGCCGATATCTTCACGAACAGCGTGATCGCGGAACTGCCCGGTCCGCTCGCCATCGGCCACACGCGATATTCCACCAGCGGCGATACGGTGGAGCGCAACGCGCAGCCGTTTTCCGTCCACTGCAACAAGGGCCGTATCGCGGTCGCGCACAATGGCAACATCACGAATGCCTCCGAACTGCGCCGCGGACTCGAAGCGCAGGGCGCGATCTTCCAGGCATCGAGCGATACCGAAGTCATTCTGCACCTGGTCGCGCATTCCCGCGAGAAAACCATGGCCGCCGCGCTGCGCGACGCTCTTCTGCAGCTCGAAGGCGCCTTTTCGCTCGTCTTTCTGGCGGAAGATCGCATTATCGTGGCGCGCGATCCGCGCGGTTTCCGGCCCCTCGCCATGGGCAAGCTGGAAATTTCCGGCGGCAAACCGGCGACTGTCTTCGCCTCCGAAACCTGCGCGTTCGATCTGATCAACGCCGTCTATCTCAGCGATGTAAAGCCGGGCGAGATGGTGATCGTCGGGCCCGAAGGCGTTTCGCACGAGCGCTATGCGCCGGAGAAACCGCATTCGCAGTGCGTGTTCGAGCACGTTTACTTCTCGCGTCCGGACTCCAAAGTTTTCGGCCGCCAGGTGCAGGATTCGCGTGATGAAATGGGCCGCCTGCTCGCGCGCGAAACACCCGCGCCGGCCGATATCGTCGTGCCCGTGCCCGATTCCGGCAACGCCGCCGCGCTGGGTTACGCCGCCGAGTCCGGATTGCCGTACCGTCAGGCGCTGATCCGCAATCACTACGTGGGCCGCACGTTTATTGAGCCTTCCCAGGCGATTCGCGATTTCGGCGTAAAGCTGAAGCTGAACCCGGTGCGCAGTCTGCTCGAAGGCAAGAGCGTCGTTCTGATCGATGATTCCATCGTGCGCGGAACGACGAGCCGCAAGATTGTCCGCATGGTGCGGAATGCCGGCGCGCGCGAGGTGCATCTGCGCATCTCCTGTCCCCCCACGATTTCACCGTGCTTCTACGGTGTTGACACGCCGAACAAGAGCGATCTGCTCGCCGCAAATAATTCGATCGAAGAAATGCGGCGTTTTGTGGAAGCCGATTCGCTGGCGTTTCTCTCGCTCGACGCGCTGCGGCGTTCGGTCGATGACCAGCGCGGCGAATACTGCTACGCCTGCTACACCGGCGAATATCCCACGCAGCTGATCAGCATCGATCAGCTGGTTCGCGCCGGCCGCAAGTCGGACGTTTAGTTCGCGAATCCTGTCACCGAAGTAATCTTCCCCTGCGCGTCCAGTTCGAACACGTTGACGCCGCTCATGCGCTCTGCGCCGTCAGCGCCCTTCGCAGTCCAATCGACTAACAGCGTGTGCTGGCAATGCCGAACATCGCCCTTCCGCTCCATGCGGATGCCCGGCATGAAGCGAAGTGCGGCGCCGATGTGGTCGTTCAGATCGGACTGTCCATCGATGCAGGCGTAGCGGTCGCGAAAGCGAATTCCGGATGCGGCGATCGCAGCGAGCGAGCGCGCTCGTTCGGCGGCGTCGCGGATCGACCAGCTCGCAAACCACGAATCCACAACAGAAGCCGCGCCTGCATGCAGTTCGTTGGCCACCAGATTGGCGAAAACGGAAAGCTGGAAGCGCCAGCCCGCGACGTGCTGATCGCGCACCTCTGCTTCAGCGAACGCGTGCTTGAGGTGAAGACGCGTGCCGCTTGCCGTCATCTCCAGACGAATCGTCACCTGCGATGCGCCCGGCGGAATCGGCTTGCCGCTCTCGTAGCCGTAAGTGAAAACGATGCGCTCCGGTTCCTCGATCTCGATCACTTCGCCCAATACCTGCACCCCATTCGGATAGCGAATCACCACGCTGCCGCCCGGCCGCGCATCGATGGAGGATCCTGCTCCCCACCACGAAGCCCAGCGGCCGGAATCGGTGAGGAACCGGAAGACGACGTTCCGCGGGGCTTCGATAACGAGCGTACGTTCGAGTGAATGAGTGAGTTCAGACATTTTTCTTTCTCCGTTTCCGGCGGTTCGGCCTCGGACCGCGCCGGCTCGCTTCCAGCTCCGCCGCAATTTTCAATCGATGCAGCGCGTCATCCCACATCGTTTCGAGCATCTCCCCGATCGGCCCCAGCGCCTCTTTCTTCGCGCGATAGTAGCGGAACTGCCGCTCGCCACGTACGTCGACGAATCCGCTTTCCGCCAGAGCCCGGAGATGCAGCGACACCGCGCCGAACGTAACCTCCGGCATCGCCCGATGAATTTCTCCCGCGCTCCGCTCCTCATTCCACACGAGCCGCAGAATCTCGCAGCGGCGAGGGGAACCGAGAATTGCCAGACCTGCCGGGCTGAGGCCCATGGATGTATTTTAGTT
>CAZPZE010000356.1:0-2226 GCA_964590625.1 uncultured Solibacteraceae bacterium | reverse complement strand
ATGATGCTCGATGCGGAAAACGTTTCGATAATGCCGAGCGCGTCGGCCGCCGCGGGATCTAGCACGACATTGCCCATGATTGCCGGGAAGATCGACGGATGCACGCGCGTGATGTGGCGCTTCTCGATGATGGCGCCACGGCCCGCCGCATTGGCGGCTTCGAGCGACGCGCTCACCGCGTCCGAGCTGCCGGCCACCGCCACGAGGAATTTTCCGGAACAGATGGTGCGCGCCATGATGATCTTCACGTTAGCCGCCTTGATCATGGCGTCTTCGACCGTGTAGCCCCGGGCGACGCTGGAAAGCTCCACCAGTCCGATTGAATCGAGTTCTTCCATTGGTTTCTTCCTATGCCGTAATGGTTACGGAGCTGCTCACGTCGGTCACGGTGCCGTCAATGCTGGCGTGAATGCGCGCGCCCAGCGCCTTCTCCGCAGGTTTCGCGATCAGGTCGCCGGCCTTCACTTTATCGCCCACCTTCACCTGCGCCACGGCAGGTGCGCCCGTGTGCTGTTTCAGCGGCAGCACCACTTTCTTCGGCCGGAATTCGTGCTTCGTCAGCGGGCCTACGTTGCGGTAGTTATCGAGGCCCAGCTTCAGGATCAGGCGCTTCGTCGAAATGCGGCGATAGTCCTTCATCGGATGCACTTCAATGTCGTTCGGATCGCCCTTGAACTTCAGGCCCTGTTCACGCGCCGCAGGCTTGCCCTGCACGCACACGTTTTTCGGATCGAGATCTTCCGGGCAGGAGAACAGCGAGCAGAGATTGCACTCGCAGCAGTAAAGCGTCGCGGCGGTAAGCTGCTCGTTCGATTTGCCGAACATCAGCGCGCGCATGGCCGCATGCGGTTCAATCGGGTGGCCGAGCAGGTAGCGCGGGCAGAGATCCGTACAGAACCGGCACTGGTCGCAGGCGGCTTTTCCGATCTGGTGGATTTCCGCCCAGGGCATCCGGTAGCGCTTGATCAGCGTGTGATCCGACGGCAGCACGATGATGCCGCCCAGCGTTTTCGTCACCGGCTGATCCAGGCTCTGCGCCAGGTTCCCCATCATCGCCCCGCCGAGCAGCACGCCAAAATCCGGAACCGTCGCGCCGCCCGCGGCTTCGATCACTTCACCGATCGTGATACCGACCGGCACCGAAACCGTGATCGGATCGGCAACCGCGCCCGCCACCGTGAGGTACTTGTGGGTCACCGGCTTGTCGATCCCGATGTTCATGAGCGTTTCCACGTTCATGACGACCGCGCCCACGTCTTTCGGCAGGCCGCCGGGCGGGATCACGCGTTTGGTGATGTCGTTCACCATCACGAATTCGTCGCCCGCGGGGTAAGAGTCCGAAAGCGGGAAGATCCGCATGTCCGGCGGAAGCTTCGGCTGAAGCGCATCCATTACGCCGTGGTACTTGTTCTTGATCCCGATCACCGCTTCCGTGCAGCCGGCCAGGTTCATCGACGCCCGGATGCCTTTCAGCATGTCGTCGGCGTGATGGAGCAAAAGCTCTTTGTCTTTATGGAGAAGCGGCTCGCACTCCGCGCCGTTCACGAGCAGCTGCGGGACGTTGGTATTGAGTTTGACGGATGTTGGAAAACCGGCTCCACCAGCACCCACAATCCCGAGTTCGGCAATCCGTTCGAGTGTCATTTTGAACGATTCTGATTGACTCTGACTGAAAGTATATATAGAATGACGTGGTAGAGTCAATCACGAGCAATGAAGATTCTCGTTGTCAATATTGGCACGACCTCTCTGAAGTACCGGCTTTACGACATGGAGTCGGGAAAAGTCATGGTCAAGGGACTGGTGGAGCGGATTGGCCAGCCGGGCTGCTGCCCGAACTACGAGGCAGCGATCGCACAGTGCCTCAGTGAGTTGCCGATTGGCCTCGACGAGCTGAACGCGATTGGTTTCAAGGCCGTACACGCGGGCCCCGTGACGGGCGCGGTTCGGGTAGATGACAAAGTTCTGCAGGCGATGGAGGAGTTCACCTTCCTCGCCCCGGCCCACAATCCGCCCTACATTGCGGCGATGCGGGCGTTCCAAAACCAGATACCCAGCGTGCCGCTTGTGGCTTTGTTCGAGACAGCCTTCTTCGGCGAGGTGCCGGAACGCACCCTGACATATTCCGTTCCTTACGAATGGAAAGAGAAGCTGGGCATTCGCCGCTATGGCTTCCACGGAGCCAGCCATCGCGCCGCCAGCGAACGCGCGCAGGAACTCCTCGGG
>CAZPZE010000355.1:0-4630 GCA_964590625.1 uncultured Solibacteraceae bacterium | reverse complement strand
GAGCAGTGGAAGCCATCGTCTTAGCTCACCTTGATCTCGAATTCGGGATAGCAGAGCGCGCCCATTTCGGGAAGGTCGAGACCTTCCACCTCAGCCTTGGCGGCTACGCGCTGTCCGACGAGCATGTCCACCACCCAGTTCACGACGAAACTCATGGTGAAAACGAAGCCGATCAGAGTCGCCACACCAATCAGTTGCGCGACCAGCTGTCCGGCGTCGCCGTAGAACAGGCCGGTGACGTTTCCAGTGACGCCGTTCCACGAACCACCGTAGTTACTCTTGCCGTCGGCGAACAGCCCCACCGATATCACGCCCCAGAGACCGTTCGCGCCGTGGACCGACACCGCGCCCACCGGATCGTCGAGCTTCATCTTGCGCTCGAGGAATTCCACCGAGAGACAGACCAGAACGCCGGCGATCAGACCGATGATCACCGATCCCACCGGATTCACGAAGCCGCTGGGCGCCGTGATCGCCACCAGACCAGCCAGCAGTCCGTTACCGGTCATCGACGCATCCGGCTTGCCATAGCGGAGCCACATGTAGAGGATCGCACCGAAGCTGCCCGCCATCCCGGCCAGCATCGTGTTTACAGCGATCGAGCCGATGCGCAGCGCGCCGTTGCTGGAAGCGCCGAGCGTGGAACCGGGGTTGAATCCGAACCAGCCGAACGCCAGAATGAAGCAGCCGGTGAGCACGACGAGCAGATCGTGTCCGGGCATCGCCAGAGGTTTCCCTTCGCGCGTAAACTTGCCGATGCGCGGTCCGATCAGGATACCCATCGCGAGCGCCGTGATCCCGCCCACGGCGTGCACGACGCCGGAACCGGCGAAATCCGCATAGCCGTGGCCCAGACCAAAATTCGTGCCGAGCGTCGCCAGCCACCCCCCGCCCCACGCCCAGTTCGCAAACAGAGGATAAGTGAACGCGCCCATCACGAAGGACGAAACGATGAACGCCGCATACTTCCAGCGTTCCGCCACCGTCCCGGTGACGATCGTCAGCGCCGTATCCATGAACACCATCTGGAACAGGAACAGCACCATCACCATCACGTCATAGCTGTGATTGTGCATCAGGAAATAGCCGCCCGTTCCCCACAGGCCCATCGACTTCCCAAACAGACTGATCGTGAACTCCGAATTCAGTACGCCCGAGCCGCCCAGATTCGCGACGGCTCCCACGCCACCCATCTGAACCGCGAACCCGATCAGCCAGTACGCCAGCATGCCGACCCCGTACACCATGAAGTTCATCATCATCGTGTGGTTGGCGTTCTTCGCGCGGCAGAGTCCGGTTTCGACAATTGCGAACCCGGCCTGCATGAACATGACGAGGAATCCCGTCACCAGCGTCCACACGAAGTTGATCGCGATCTTGTTCTGGCCGACCTGATTCACCGCATCCGCGATCGTCAGGCCTTTCTTCGAATCGGCCACCGTGACGTCGGACACCGTACCAGTCAGGCTCCCGTCGGGATCGCCATTCGCGCGCGCCTTCGCGTCGGGTGGCGCAATGTTTTTGATATCGGCATCCGTGAGCATGCTCGGGGCGGGCGCTGCGGGAGCCGCCGCCGCCGGAGCAGCCGCCGCCGCGGCCGGAGCAGCCGGCGTCTGGCCGAATGCCGCGATCGAGAGACACGAAACAAGCCCCGCGAAAAGTATGAGTTTTTTCATTCGTTATTTTCTCCAGATCGCGTTCTTCAGATACGCGGTATTCAGCAGGCCAAAAATCCCGACCAGGCTGACCACGATGCCAATCAGCACCATGACCATACGGCCGGTCACGCTGTCAGTCATGCTCAGACTGAACAGCGCGATCAGAAATCCAAGAAGGGTAACAGCCAATCCGGCGATCGCCATTTACTTCATCTCCTCTCTGCCTGCGTGTTCCCACGGCTTGCACTTCATGAACATCGCGATCGATGCGCCGAGCAGCACCACAAACCCGAGCGCGAGAAGAATGCCCCCGCCCGCGAATGCTCCCGCCAAAAGAACGAAAGCGACAAGAAACAACAAAATACCGACTGCCTGGGTGGAATTGGCTCCCATGCTTTCACCTCGTGAATTGAATTTTTTTTGCCGAAGGCCCTGGTGAACCGGCGGCGGCAGCGCGTGTCCTCAACGGCGTGGTTGATGGGATGGACAGCGCGCCAGCAAAACTGCCGTCGCCTTAAAACACTAACTGTATAAACACTTTCGGGGGGTGTCCAATCGATTTTTTGAATTCATCGCGTGGCTTTCATGTATATCTGTCCGAAAGACTGGCCCTGCAATCGAACGATCCATGCGCTTGAACAAGCCATCGGAACGCAACGGCAGCGCGCCACATCACCTTCACGCGCTATGCTGATCTTGCCGCCGTTTTTCACCCCGGCTTCTGTTTCCTTTCGAATGAAGAGAATTACCTTCGCGGATCTCGGTCTCGATCAGTGGATCGATCGCGGTCCACAGTGGAGCCGCACCACCGTTTTCCTGCTCACCGGCCTTCTTCTCGCGCTGAGCACGCTGGCGGACTGGATCGTCGGACACATCTCGCTCGGCGTGCTCTACATCCTGCCGATGATGTCCGCCGCTCTCGTGCTCGAGCCTCTGGAACTGGCGGCGCTCGCGCTCTTCTGCGCCTTCCTGCGCTCCCGTTTCGACTACCCCGGCTCCACCGTGGAACTCACGCTGCGTTTCGCATTCGCGTCCGTTTCCTATTTCACCTGCGGACTCTTCGTCGCTGCGCTCGTACAGCATCGCCGCGTCACGCGCGAACATCTCGATCGCGTGCAAAGCGAGGAATCATTGCGGAAGGCCGCCGAAGATCAGTTGCGCCTGCTCGCGGCCGGCAGCCCCGCCGCAATTCTCACCATCGACAGCGGCGGTACTGTCCTCGCGGCGAATCGCGGCGCCAACGTTCTGTTCGCTGTCCCTCAGGGCGAAACGCTCGAAGGCCGGCCGATCCGCGATTACGTGCCGGTACTTTCTGACGCCCTCCGTCTCGGCCCGCTCGTCGATGGCTTTCGCACCCACGCGCAATGCACCGGGCGCCGCGCCAACGGCGAAGTCTTCCAGGCCGATAGCTGGTTCTCTTCTTATGTGGCTCCGGAAGGCCTCTATCTCGCCGCCATCGTCGTCGATTATTCCGAAGAAATGCGCGACCGCGAGCAGCAGAACCTTCGCCAGTTGCTGCGCGCCGGCCGCATCGCGACAGCCGCCGTCGCGCATGAAGCCCGCAATCTCTCCGCCGGCATTTCCCTGCTCTGCGCGCACCTCGGCGAGAAGCACGATATCGGCGCCGACAAAGATCTGCAGTCGATCCGCGAGCTCGCCCAGGGAATCGAACGCATCGCCGCGCTCGATCTTTCCGGCGGCACCGGCGAAGCCCCGTCCGTGCGCGGCACTTCGCTCCGCCAGGTTCTCGACCGCCTGCGAATCGTGATCGAGCCGGAATGGTCAGAGATCCACGCCACCATCCGCTGGGATCTGCCGCCTTTCGTCCCCATGGTCCTCGCCGACCCGCATGGCCTGCTCCAGGCGTTTCTCAACCTCGCGCGCAACAGCCATCGCGCGGTGCAGGGCGCGGGCGAACGATGGATGTCTGTCCGCGTCACCGTCGAAAACCGCCGCGCCGCCGTCCGTTTTCAGGACTCCGGGCCCGGCGTCGCCTCGCCCGAAAATCTTTTTCAGCCCTTCCAGCACGGTGCGGAAGGAAGCGGCCTCGGACTGTATCTTTCCCGCGCGTTTGTGCGAAGCTATGGTGGAGAATTGCGTTACGAGCCGGATTCAGGCCGCCCCGGTTTCGTCATCGACCTCGAAGTCGCCTGAGATTCGGCCTGAGAAGAAGGATCTTCAGGTGGAGACCGCCACCGCCCCCATCAATCTGTTTCTCGTCGACGACCACGCGATGTTCCGCTCCGGCCTCGCCCGCCTCTTCTCGCGAGAGCGCGAATTCGTCGTCGTCGGTCAGTCCGCCACAACGGCGGACGCGCTCGCCCGCCTCGCTCCCACCGCAACCAACATGGTGCTGCTCGATGTGGATCTCGGCGCCGAACGCGCCCTCGATTTCGTCGCCCGCGCCCGCAAGCAGGGCTTCCGCGGCAAGATACTCGTCCTGACCGCCGGCATCACCTCGAAAGAATCCGTGGAACTGGTGCAATCGGGCGTCGCCGGCATTCTTCACAAACACCACACCGCCGAAGAGCTCTGCGACACAATTCGTCGCGTCGCCGCCGGTGAGGTCTATATGGAGAAGGAGTATCTCGGGGCGCTCTTCAAAACAATCGATAAAACCCAGCCGCCGCGCCGCGGCAAGCTGACCGAGCGCGACCGCATGGTGCTGCGCTTTGTCTTCCGCGGACTCACCAATCGCGAAATCGGCGACAATCTGAAGATCTCCGAAAGTGGCGCAAAATCCGCGCTGCGGCAATTGTTCGACAAGCTCGGCGTGCGGACGCGTTCTCAGCTCGTGAAGGTCGCGCTCGAACAGTACGCCGATGAGCTCTGATCAGCGCTTCGTCTTTTTTACAGGCGCTTCCGCCTGATCCCGCAGCGTCCGCAGCAAAAATTCCATCGCGCCGATCGCTTCGGGCGACCCGGATTCCAGAATGGCATCGACCGCCGCATGAAGATCGTCGCCCATATCG
>CAZPZE010000354.1:0-2316 GCA_964590625.1 uncultured Solibacteraceae bacterium | reverse complement strand
GCGCGGTTTGGACTTGCGGTTCACGACGATCAGGTACTCAGACCGGCGTTGCTGCTCACCGCCGGAGCTCATCCAAAGCTGGAGCAATCGGACGCCGATAGCGACGGCAGCTGCCAGGACCAGCCATCCCAGCATACGGATACCAGAAATGGCGTATTCGCTTGTAAGCAGATGACGATGAGCGCATTCGCCGCGGCCCTTGAAGTCAGCAAGCTGCCGGCCGTGATGACCTGGGTCGCGGGAAATGAGGTCGTCGATCAGACGGGGTTGAAGGGCACGTGGAACTTCGGCCTGACCTGGACCGGCCGCGGCCTGATGGAAAAGGCGGGCCCGGACGGCGTCACACTTTTTGAAGCACTTGATAAGCAGCTCGGCCTGCAGCTCAGGATGGGGAAAGCGATGCTTCCCGCCATCGTGGTCGATAAAGTGAACCGGACACCGTCGCCGAACGCGCCCGACGTTTCGCCCGCAACTGCCTCCGCTGCGCCTCGAATTTGACGTCGCGGATATCCGGCCGAGCCTCCAGGACCATCCGACCGCCCCGAAATTCACGCCAGGCGGGCGCATGGATGTGCGGGGAGTTACGCTCATCGCGCTCATTCAGCACGCATGGGGAATGGATACCTACGATAACGAGCTGATTGCCGGCGGACCGAAATGGCTCACCACGGAGCGGTTCGATATTCTCGCAACGGCAACGCCTCCCAACGGACCTTCCAGCCTGCTGACCGACAACGATTCCATTCGCGAAATGCTGCAGAACATGCTCAAAGACCGCTTCCAGCTTGCGCTCCACAGCGAGGACCGCGAAGTCACGGTGTACGCGCTGACGTCCGCCAAGCCGAAGCTGAAAGCGGCTGATCCAGCCGAGCGGACGAAGTGCAGGGAATCCGCAGCGCCCGGCGCAACGGCGGATGGCATTCCGCGGCGCATGATCGTGTGCACCAATATCTCGATGAGTGAATTCGCGGCACAACTGCACGGAATGGCTCCGGGATACGCGAACCGTCCCGTCGTCGATCTGACGGGACTGCAGGGCGCATTCGATTTCACGCTTGTTTATTCGAGGCCCGACGTGGTGCGCAGAAGCCTGCGGGCGAGTGCAGAGAATGAATTGGCGGACCCGAGCGGAGCCATCTCGCTTTCCGAAGCGATGGAAAAGCAGCTTGGCGTGAAGATGGAGACGCAAAAGCACCCGGCGCCGGTGCTCGTCATCGATCACATCGAACAATCGCCTTCGGAATAAGCCGATACCCCGAAAGCGCGGAGAAGCGCTGCGGCTTTGAGCTGCGTTTCGCGCCATTCTTCGTCAGGATCGGACTGCGCGAGGATCGCGCCGCCGGTGCCGATGCTGACTCGGCCGTTCTGAAAAATCGCGGTGCGGATCACGATGTTGAGATCGGTCGAGCCGTCGCAGCCGAGATAGCCGATGCAGCCGGAGTAAATTCCGCGCGCAGCGGTCTCAAGTTCGCTCAGGAGTTCCATCGCGCGCAGCTTCGGCGCGCCGGTCATCGAACCGCCGGGAAACATCGCGCGCAGGCAGTCAACGGCCGTAGCTCCTGGACGAAGCTGCGCGGCGACAGTCGTCACAAGCTGATGCACAGTCGCGTAGGATTCCACTTCCATCAGACGCGGCACCGTGACCGAAGCCGGACGCGCCACGCGTCCGAGATCGTTGCGGATCAAATCGGCGATCATCAGATTCTCGGCGCGGAAGCGGCGGTGCGAAGCGAGAGTCTGGCGGAGGCGCTCGTCTTCTTCGACCGTGGCGCCGCGCGGCAGCGTTCCTTTGATGGGGCGTGACTCCGCGCGGCCGTCAGGAGTGATGCGCAGGAAACACTCGGGCGAAGAACACGCAATTTCCAGATCGCCGAATCGCAGGTAGGCGGAATACGGCGCGGGATTCAGACCGCGCAGCGTTTCGTAGTAATCGAGGGCGGGAAGATCGGTTTCGAGATCGATGCGGTTGGTGAGGCAGATCTGATACGCCTGGCCTTCGCGAATCCAGTCCTGGCATTTGCGAATGCGCTCGATGTATTCCTCTCGCGAAAGCAGCGGCGTTGGCGCAGAGTGGCGGAACACCCGCGCCGGAGCAGTGACCCCATCGCCAGCCTCACATCCACCCAACGCGTCCACCCGCATCAGCATCGCATCGGGATAAGGTGATGCGTGCCTGACCGGCGAACCAAGCTCCGCCCGCAGCTCGTAACCGAAATAGCCGACATATCCGCCTGTGCGATTCGCCCGCAGCGATTCATCGAGGTAATCGAAAATCGATTGCGTCCGGATTTCGGTTTCGCCGCCGCGACGGATGGT
>CAZPZE010000353.1:0-8114 GCA_964590625.1 uncultured Solibacteraceae bacterium | reverse complement strand
GGAAAGAGCAGCATGACGCCACCGCCGCCGTCAGTCAGCATGTCGAGCAGGGGGTGCGTGGTGGCCGCGGCCGCCCAGAGTGAGGCGAGCGCGGGCAGTGTGCTGAGTTTGTGGCGGGCCACGAGCGCGGCGATGAGAGCGGCAAAGAGAGTCAGGAAGAAAGGCGAATGAAAGAAGCCGCGGTGCCCGAAGAAACTTCGATAAGGGATATCGAAGGTGCGCATGGTGATCGTGTCGAAGTCCGGGAATACGCCGAAGAGTCCACAGGAGCCGGGGATCGCCCAGCGGGTCAGGATTGCGCGAAGGGTTCGTGATTCGCCCGCCGGCAACGCCAGCGCACTGGCCACGGTGAAATGCGTGAATGCGGATGCCACCCGAGACTACTTTATCGGGCGAACGGCGCGGATGACGTGGCAGTGGGCCAGGGTTGCGATTGGCGGCTGGGGTTCGAGGCCGGCTTCGCGGAGCCAGGAGTTGTATTCGGCGGCGGAGTAGGCGCGGCCTTCGGCCATGGTGAACAGCTGGGCGGAGTAGCAGGCTACGGCGAGAGGGCCGTCGAGGGCGTCGTTCAGGAGAACGTCGTGGACAAGAATGCTGCCGCCGGGGCGCAGGCTTTCGGCGGCGCGGCGAACGAGGGAGCGGCAATCGTCCACGTCCCAATCGTGGAGGACGTTCGAAAAGAGAACGAAATCGACGGTCGGAAAGGCGCCGGTGAACATATCGCCGGGCCGGAGCCCGACGCGGTCGGCGACTCCGTATTGCGCGGCGAATTCACCGGCGACGCGGAGGACTTCGGGGCGGTCGAGAATAATGGCTTTGAGATCCGGATTGCGCTGCAGGAAGGCTATTGAATAGATGCCGGTGCCGCCGCCGATATCGAGAAGCATACCGGCGCCGAGCGGCAGGCGATCGGCCAGCGCGGGCGCGACGTTCTTCGCGCGGCCGGCGAGCGCGAGGGTGAGGCTGCGGGCCGAGGCCTCATCTTCCATGGTCGATTCGACGCCTTCCTTATAAACAAAGATGTTGCCGGTGCGGTTCGTACGGAGGCGCTCCACGAGTTCGAGGACAGCGGGCGTGTCCGCCGCGAGTCCGATGTAGGCGGCGATGCTGAAATAGCCGCCGGGCGCGAGTTGTTCGGCGGCGAGCGCGGAGAGGGAGAGCTTGCCGTCTGCGTTTGCGGCGATCAGGCCCATCGCGCGGAGCGCGGTAAACAGAACCACGGCGGGCCGGTCTTCGAGACCCAGCGCGGCGGCGAGTTCAGTATGCGTGAGCGAGCGGCCTTCCAGCTTTTCGAAGAGCCGGAAGTGCGCCACAGCGGCGATCAGAAGGTTGGAGGCGAAACCCGCGCGGAAATATTCGAAGATCGGCGCGGGGTCATTGGCCGGGCAGGCCACGGCAGAGGTGCGTTGGGGAGTCAAACGATCATCTTACTGCTGCGGCTGAAACACGACGACCGGGTGATAGATATGCGGCAGCGCGATCCTGCCGATGGCGACGAGATTCCCGGAAGGATCGATGGCCTTCACGTGTTCCGCATTCGGGTTCGCGCGGAAGGGCGACACGCTGAAGTCGCGGCCCTGGCGGATTTGACGCGACGTGAGATCGTCGATGCCGACGCGCGGGAATTGCGGGAGGAGATCGGCCATGGGGAGCAGGGCTTCGGCGAGGCGGTCTTCGTTTTTCAGAGCCTGGAGTTCATCAAGCGTGTGCGATTGCGCGAGGGTGAACTCGCCGGATGCGGTGCGGACGAGGGCTTCAACATGCGCGCCGCAGCCCAGGCTGACGCCGAGATCGTGGGCGATGGAGCGGATGTAGGTTCCGGCCGAGCAGCGCACGCGCAGCCGGGCGCGATCGCCTTCCGCGCTGAGAAGCGTGAGCTCGTAGATCGAGATGCGGACCGGCGAAAGTTCCACCGGTTGGTTTTTGCGCGCGAGCTTGTAGGCGGGAACTCCGCCGATCTTCTTCGCGGAAATCGGAGGAGGCATCTGATCGATCTCGCCGCGCATGGGAGCGAGGCAGGCTTCGATCTGATCGGCGCTGATGGAGACTTCGACCGGCGGCGCGACGGGCTCTCCTTCGCGATCGTAAGTCGTTGTCGCGAAGCCGAAGCGGATGACAGCTTCGTAGGCCTTTTCGGTTTTTTCGAAGTAGCGGGCGAGTCGCGTCGCCTGGCCGATCATCACAGGCAGAACGCCGGTCGCGATGGGATCGAGGGTGCCGAGATGGCCGACGCTTTTGGTGCCGGCAATGCCGCGCATTTTCGCAACAACGTCGTGCGAAGTCCAGGCTTCGGGTTTATTGACGACGATGACGCCGTCGAGATTCAGTAATGTCACGATTCAGTTTTCTGCTTCGAGCTTTATTTTTGCGCTTCCAGCTCGGGAATGACGCGCATCAGAACGTTGCCGATGATCTGGAAGCTCTGCGCTCCCAGTTTGTCCATCGTGTCCTGCGGGGTGTGCCAGTATGCGTTGTTGGGACCGTAATTGAAATCGATCAGGTCGAGAGCGCGCACGCCGGCTTCGAGGAAAGGCAGGTGATCGTCTTCCACGCTGGAAGGCTGCCGGAGGAAGTTATTGCGGTAGCCAAGGGCATCGGCGGTTTCCCAGACCAGCTCGCGCAGCGATGCGGAGGAGGAATATTCGTCGACGATATCGAGATTTTTGTCGCCGGTCATGTCGACGTTGATCAGGGCTTTGAGGCGGCGGCTGGTGCCGTCGACAGTCCACTTTTTCGCGAGGTGGCGGCTGCCGTAGACGCTGTCAGTAGCGGTCCAGTCGCGCACGGCTTCTTCGCCGTCGAAGAAGACGATGTAGAGGTCGTCGATGCGCGGGCGGCCGGCTAGAACGCGCGCGAGTTCGAGCAGCGTGCCGGTGGAAGAGCCGCCGTCATTGGCGCCGAGGAAACCGGCGAGCTTCTTCGTGTCGTAGTGGCCGGTGATGGCGATGGCGCGTCCGGACTTGCCGGGGAATTTCGCGATGATGTTTTCCATCGCGATGGGACCGTCAGGCGTATCGGCCGTGAAAGCATCGGTGGAAACTTCGCAGCCGAAGGAGGCGAGCTCGGAGCGAATCCACGCGCGCTGTTTCGCGTTGGCCGCGCTGCCCGCGGGGCGCATGCCAAATGCAACAGCCTTCGCTGTGAAATTCAGCGCAGAGGCGCCGCTGAAATTTTTCGCTGCCGTTTGCGCGTTGGCCGGCGCGCACAAAAAACAGACTGCCGGGAGGGCAGTCAGAGTCCACCTGAAATTCATGCTTCCCTTCAGAGTAAACCGAAGCCGGATGCCGGCGGGAGATTACCACCGCGCCGCCACCCGGAGATTCAACCAATGGGATGACGGGTTCGCGGGGCCGTCAACCCGCAAATGTACTACCCCGAACAAATTGGCCCCTGTTTGTTGTACTATATGTTGAAAGGTTGGGGGAGCGAAAGGGCGCAAGGAGCAGGTTGTGGCAGTCACCGGGATTGGCGAAGAACTTCGGCGGGAACGCACTCGTCAGGGCCTGACGCTCGACGATATCTCCCGGCGGACCCGAATTTCACTCCGGTCGCTCGAAGCGATTGAGGCGGATGCGTTGGAGCGTCTGCCCGGTGTGGTTTTTGCGCGTAACTTCGTCCGGCTGTATGCCATTGATCTGAAGCTGGATCCCGAATCGCTGATCGCCCGGCTGCCGAAAGTCGATATCGAACGAGCGCCCCTGCCTGAGGCGCCGCACACCGCGCGGAAGGCTGGCTGGGATCCGCGGGTGAAGGCCGCGGTGATGTCTGCCGTGTGGCTGATTGTTGCGGGCGCGGCTGGTACGGGGGCCTGGTACTACTACAACTACTACGGCAAGCATCTGGTGACGACAGTAGCCGCGGCACCGGCACCGGCTCCGGTCACTCCGGAGAGGCCTGTCTCGATTCCTCCGCCGCCAGGCGTGGCGGCACCTGCTCCGCAGCCTGCTGAGACGCCGGCGGAGACCACTGCGCAGAACGGTCCCGTGGATAGTAACCGCCCAGTGCAGGTGGTGCTGACGGCGCGCGATGTGGTGTGGGTGCAGGTGAGCGCAGACGGACGCACGGCGTTTGTCGGAACGCTGCATCCCAACGACAAGAGGATGATCGAGGCTGACGATCAGGTGAAAGTTCTGATGGGGAACGCCGGCGGTCTCGATATTTCGCTCAACGGCAAAACGCTCGATCCGCTGGGGACGAAGGGGCAGACCCGAACGGTCAGGTTGACGGCGGCAGGTCCGCAGTTCGCCCCGCAAAATCCGCCCGCTTCTTCTCCGCTCTAGCCTGACGGCGGGCGAGCATGGCAGCCCGTTTTTCCGCAAACAATGCACGGCGGCGCTGGCGATCGGCCGCGAGCAGTTCCGCGCGGCGGCGCTGTTTGATGCTGGTATCGAGCATGCGCCAGAACTTTGCGAAGTAAGCCACGGCGGACCAGGTGGAGAACAGAACCACAACGTAAAGCGAAATTTCGGCAAGCGTGGAGACGGCGGGCCGACGGACGCTGATCATGAGGAGCGAAATGGCGACCATCTGCGAGACGGTTTTGGTTTTGCCGATCTCGCTTGCGCTGATGGTCAGGCCTTCCGACGCCGCGATGCTGCGGAGTCCGGAGACGGCGAATTCGCGGCCCACGAGAAGAATCACGAGCCAGGCGGGAACGACGTTTTCCTGCACGAGCGCAATGAGCGCGGCGGAGACGAGAAGCTTGTCGGCGATGGGATCCAGAAGCGTGCCGATGGTGGTGACCTGTTTCCAGCGGCGCGCGAGATAGCCATCGAGCAGATCGGTAGCGGCGGCTACCCAGAAGATGAGAAGCGCGATCAGCGTGTTATCGATGGTGGTGCCGTGATAATGAAACGCGATGCGGCCCTGGACGAGCGCGGCGACCAGCAGCGGCACGAAAAAAATGCGGGCTATCGTGAGGCTGTTGGGGATATTCATGCGCGCTCGCGGGACTTCGGCCGACTGTGGAAATCGTAGCGAATTCCGGGCTAAAAAGCCAGCCTTGAATTTCCCTATTCAAATTCTATCCTCCGTATGCTAACTGACTCAACAGACGGGGGTTACTGGATTTGCTGCAGTGCGGTTCAATCCACGGGAAGCTCTTGAACCATAAGCACTTCGATTACTTCTGCACAGAGTTTTCCACAGATTCGCCGGGCTGCGGAATGCAAAATCTGCGCAGTTTGCGGCGGAGCGACTCCGGGGCTTCGACGGTGAGACGGCAAAGGTCCTCCTCATACTCCTTTCGCAGTACCTTTCCCTGCTCGTGAACCATCGCGATCGCCGCGCCTTCAGAGAGTGGAATCTCGAACGTGATTGTTTCAACCGTGTCGAAAGAGAGCACGCGGTCGATGGTGGCGAAGAGGTCGGCGATCCCGTCGCCGGTTTTGCCGCTGACAAGGACGGCGGGTCCGGGGACGCCGTGATCGGGATCGGTCATGAGGCGGGCGGCGAGAATGTCGGCTGCGGTTTCGGCTTCGAAGGAGGGCAGGCGGTCGCGCTTGTTGAGGACGAGGATTTGTGGCGTGGCGGATGCGCCGATTTCGCGAAGGACGCGGAAGACTTCTTTGACGTGGCCGCGTGCGTCCGGGGCGGAGACGTCGACGACGTGCAGGATGAGCGTGGCTTCGGCGACTTCCTCGAGCGTGGCGCGGAAGGCCTGCACGAGAGTCGTGGGCAGGTTGCGGATGAAGCCGACGGTATCGCTCAGCAGAACGGTGCGGCGGGAAGGCAGCACGATCGGGCGAACGGTGGGGTCGAGCGTGGCGAACATTTTGGCGTCGGCGAGGACGTCGGCCGAGGTGAGTCGGTTGAAGAGCGTCGATTTGCCTGCGTTCGTGTAGCCGGTGAGGGAAACGGTGGGGACCGGGATGGAATCGCGACGTCCGCGATGCAACGCACGTCCGCGCCGGACTTTTTCGAGATCGCGCTCGAGTTTTGCGATGCGGGTGCCGATGCGACGGCGGTCGGTTTCGAGCTTGGTTTCACCGGGGCCGCGGGTTCCGATGCCACCGCCGAGGCGCGAGAGCGATGTGCCTTTACCGGTGAGGCGAGGGAGCAGGTATTTCAACTGCGCAAGCTCGACCTGCAGGCGGCCTTCGGCGGTGCGGGCTCGGCTGGCGAAGATATCGAGGATGAGCTGCGTGCGGTCGATGACGCGCGTGCCGATCTCGCGTTCGAGATTGCGCTGCTGCGTTGGGGTGAGCTCGTTATCCACGATGACGACATCAGCCTCCAGAGCTTCGGCGAGTTGACGAAGTTCGGCGACCTTGCCGGCGCCGAAGAGAGTGGACGCTTCCGGTTCCGGCCGGACCTGAAACGTTTCGCCCGCGACCACGGCCTTCGCGGTGGCGGCCAGCTCTTTCAGTTCGGCGAACGATTCTCCGGCGGAGGCCGACGGCGCGCCGCGGCCGCGCTCGAATCCGGCCAGCAGCGCGCGCTCAGGAGACTGAATCAGGGAAATCGTCGGCGTCGGTTCCTTTGAGAAACGTCCGCGTCAGCCTTCCGAACCGGAGCCGGAAACGGGCAGCGGCGGAGGCGGCGGAGAAGGCGGCGAGTGGTGAACGCTGCGCACGATGACGACGGTCGAAATGGCGTGCTTAAAAATCAGCTGTTCCTGATTATTGGTTTCGAGGACAAGAGAGTACTTATCGAAGCTCTTGATGCGGCCTGTGAGTTTCACACCGCTGAGGAGGTAGATCGTAACGATTCCCTTTTCCTTGCGCGCATTGTTGAGAAAACTATCCTGAATATTTTGCGCTGGCTTATCCATCGGCAGATCCAGGGCCCGAAAAATTAGAGTGCTGCAATGCGGGCCGTCACCGCATTGTAGCAGGAATATGCAGTACGAAAGATTACTTCGATCTCTATTCGCCTTCAGGTGGACCGAGATCTTCTTCTCTGTTCTCAAATCGCGTCTGCGAGTGGAGAAATACGAGGTCGATCTTTCCAACGGGACCGTTGCGCTGTTTGGCGAGAATCAATTCCGCGAGTCCCTTCAGGTCTTCGCGATCGCGCTGGTAGACCTCGGGGCGGAAGATGAAGCCGACGAGGTCGGCGTCCTGCTCGATCGATCCCGATTCGCGCAGATCGCTGAGCTGCGGGCGATGATCGCCCTGGCGGGTTTCCGTGGCGCGGCTCAGCTGGGAGAGCACGAGGAACGGGCAATCGAGTTCCTTCGACATCAGCTTGAGGCCGCGTGAGAGCTGGCTGACTTCCTGGTTGCGGTTTTCGGCGCGCCCGCGTCCGCTCATGAGCTGGAGATAATCGACCACCACCATGCCGATGCTGCCCTGCTGCTGTTTGAGCTTGCGCAGCTTGGCGTGCATGTCCATGAGGTTGGCGCCGGAAGTGTCATCGATGTAGAGTGGGGCTTCCACCATCTGGCTGGCGGCGGCGCGGAGTTTCTGGCGCTCCTGCTCGTTGAGGTAGCCGGTGCGGAAGCGGTGGCTGTCCACGCGCGCCGCGGCGCAGAGCATACGGGTGAGCAGGGATTCCTGCGACATTTCGAGCGAGAAAATGGCGACGGGCTGGAAGAGCCTGGCCGCCACATACCAGGCCATGTTGAGCGCGAGCGCGGTCTTGCCCATGGAGGGGCGCGCGGCGAGGATGAAGAGTTCGCCCGAGTGCAGGCCGCCGGTCATTTCATCGAATTTGATGAAGCCCGTGCTGATGCCGCGAATGCGTTTGCTCGGATCGAGAAACGCGTTGAGGCCGCCTTCATAAGCCTGGATGACTTCGAGCGGTGTCATCAGGCCTTTCTGGCCGCGCTGATCGCCGAGGCGAAGCAGCGTTTCTTCCGCGCCCGCGAGGATTTCGTTCGGATCCTCCTCGGCGAGAAGCGCGCGGTTCATCATGTGCTGCGCGCTGGTGGCGATGCGGCGCAGAGTGGCTTTCTCGCGGATGATGCGGACGTAGGCGTCGAGGTTGGCGATCTTCGGAAGGCCGTCGTCGAGCGAGACGAGATAGCCGAGGCCATCGACGGAGTCGAGCTCATTGCGGCGGAGCAGTTCGTTGGCGACGGTGACGCGGTCGATCCGCTCGCCACGCTCGTGCAGCTCAGACATGCGCTGGTAGATGCGGCGGTGCTTCTCGAGCGCGAAGTCGTCTTCCGT
>CAZPZE010000352.1:0-3612 GCA_964590625.1 uncultured Solibacteraceae bacterium | reverse complement strand
GAGGAATACATGGAATTCATGGACGTAATCCGGATGCGCCGCGCGGTTCGCGACTTTACGGGCAATGCCGTCGGCCGCGCCTGGATCGAGCAGTTCATCAGCGCGGCGATCCTCGCCCCCAGCGCGTTCAACCGGCAGCCGTGGGCTTTTGCCGTCGTGACCGACCGTCGGCGAATCGACACATACGGCGACCGCGCCCGCGTCTGGTCCCTCGAAAACCTTGCCGAGGCCGGGTTCGGCGAGGATGCCCGCGAATATCTCGAAAAGCCCGATTTCAACATCTTTTATCACGCCCCGGCGCTGGTCATCGTGATGGCGCGATTTCCCGACCGGCAGGCAACGGAAGATTGCTGCCTGGCCGCCGAAAACCTCCTTCTGGCGGCTCGCGACCGGGGAATCGGCACCTGTTGGATCGGCTTCGCCCGCCCATGGCTGAATCTTCCCGAGACGAAAGAGGAACTTGGCATCCCTCGCGATTACCAGATCGTCGCGCCAATCGTTCTCGGCCACCCGAAATCGCGTCCCGGATCGCAGGGCCGCATTCAGCCCGAGATTCACTGGCTTTAGCCCGCCCGCTCCTGACTCGCAGAACCCACTTTCGAAACCAAAACGCTCCTCGCGCATCCAACACTGTAGAGTTTCTCTGGCGCCCACGCGGCTTGATCCGCGCACTCCCGGAACCCACTGACATGTATCAGGTTCAAGAAAATTATCCGGACTCCCCACGTCCGTCCATCGCCTCCCTCGAAGAATCGCCCGACGCGGCTGTCTTCCTGGAAATCGAGGCCGATGGTACGACCCCGGAGCCCGAAGACAATGCCTACACGGACGACCCCGTACGCGTTTACCTGCGGGAAATGGGGACCGTCCACCTGCTCACGCGCGAAGGTGAGATCGATCTCGCCCGCCGTATGGCGCGCGGCATCCTCCGCGTCCGAAAGGTCCTGACCCGCTCGCTGCTGATCCAGCGGATGGCGATGGGCCTCTATGAGGACGTGCGGCAGGGCAGCGTGGAAGTCCGTGAATTTGCCGACGTTGGCGGCGCCGATCTCGAAGCCAAGACGCGGAAGCGCGCCGCCGCAATGCGTGCGCTGAACCGCGCGGCGAAGTTTCATCGCGAACTGACATCTCAGCAGGAAGAGCTGGATTCCACGCCTGAACGCCACACCCGCATCCGCGCCCGGCTGCAGAGCCAGGTGGTCAGGGCACAGCTCCGGTTTTCGCAGGTGCTTCGGGATGTTCCATTCTCGGAAGCCCAGTGGAAAGCGTTCGCAAACGCCTACCGTTCCGCTGCCGACGAACTCTGCGCGCTGGAATCCCGGCTGAAGCAGGAGCCGAAACAGCAGGCGCGCGAGTTGCGGCGCCACATCCGCGAGCGCGAAGCCGCCATCGGCTGCAACGCCGCCGCCATGCGCCGCGGCCTGCAGCGCATCCGCCAGGGTGAGCTTGAAACTGACGACGCCAGGCAGCGTCTGGTCGAAGCCAACCTTCGGCTCGTCGTGTCAATCGCCCGCAAGTACTCCAACCACGGTCTGCACCTGCTGGATCTGATCCAGGAAGGTAACCTGGGCCTCATCCGCGCTGCCGAGAAGTTCGATTACCGCCTCGGCTACAAATTCTCGACCTATGCCACGTGGTGGATCCGCCAGGCGATCACCCGCGCGATCGACGACAAGTCACGCGTCATCCGCGTCCCCGTCCACATGAAGGCGCACATGACGAAATTCATTCGCGCTCTGGGCGATCTGGAAAGGGAACTCGGCCGTACGCCGGGCGATGACGAAATTGCCGGCCGAATGGCGGTCACGCCCGAAAGGGTCCGCGAGCTGAAAGTCATCTCGCGCGATCCTGTCTCGCTCGACCTTCCCGTTGGCCGCGACGGCGAGTCGTTTCTGGGAGATCTTCTGCCCGATGCGCAGGCCCAGTCTCCGCTCGACTCGATGCTCCACAACCGGGTCACGAGCGGCGTGCAGAATGGCATTGCGCACGCATTCCGGCTCCTCACGCCCACCGAAGAGCAAATCGTCCGCATGCGCTTCGGCATCGGCTGCGAACGCGAACACACGCACCAGGAGATCGCCCAGCACGTGAATCTCAGCCGCGAACGCGTCCGCCAGGTGGAAGAGCAGGCGCTCCGCCGAGTGCGCGACACCGATGAGGCCCGCCGCCTGTGGTCGCTTCTGAGCGTCCAGTAACTGCGTCAATCCTCGGGGGCGCTGAGTCTTATCACGCAGCGGCCGCCCGGAACCTCGCATTTTGAGCGCGTGCCGCACGAAATAGTGCGGCACTGCGTTTGCACATCAATGGGCCGCGAGGCCCATGTCACGATCAGCCAGCCAGAGATGGTTCGTGATCATCAATCTGATCACCGTGCTTGTCATTCTGTGGCTGCTCCACGGTCTTGTCAGCCCTGCGGCGCCGTCTCCGAAAAACGTCTCGTACAGTGAGTTTCTCGATGAGGCGCGCGCCGGCCATCTCGCTGAAGTCGAAATCCGCGACCAGACCCTCACCGGCCGTCAGGTGACTCAGCAGAAAAATCAGCAACCCGGCATCATCACCGCCACCAGACTGCCTGGCATCGAGGACCGCGACCTCCTGAAGGAACTCCAGGATCACCACGTCAAAGTCACCGGGAAATTCGAGACTCACTCCGGCTGGATCGATCTCCTGACCTGGCTCATTCCCCTGGCCGCACTCTGGATCTTCTTCGGCTACCTCTCCAGACGGATGGTTCAGGCTGGCGGCAACGCCCTCACGTTCGGCAGGAACAAAGCCAAAATCCACGACCAGTCCGAATCCGGCAAAGTGACTTTCCATGACGTCGCAGGCGTCGACGAAGCCAAAGTCGAGCTGGAGGAAGTCGTCGATTTCCTCCGCCAGCCCGCGAAATACCAGAAACTCGGCGGCCGAATCCCGAAAGGTGTCCTGCTCGTCGGCCCTCCCGGCACAGGAAAAACGCTGCTGGCCAAAGCCGTCGCGGGGGAGGCCGGCGTTTCCTTTTTCTCCATCTCCGGTTCCGAGTTTGTCGAAATGTTCGTGGGCGTCGGCGCCGCCCGCGTCCGTGATCTCTTCGAGCAGGCGCGCACGAAGGCTCCCTGCATCATCTTCATCGACGAGCTCGACGCCATCGGCAAATCGCGCGCGGCCGGCCGCGGTATTGCGTTCTCGAACGATGAACGCGAGCAGACCTTGAACCAGCTCCTCGCCGAAATGGATGGCTTCGATACTTCCGAGGGCGTCATCCTCATGGCCGCCACCAATGCTCCCGAAGTCCTCGATCCCGCCTTGCTGCGCGCCGGCCGCTTCGATCGTCAGGTCCTCGTCGATCGCCCCGATCTCCGCGATCGTGTCGAAATTCTCAAAGTGCACGTGCGGAAAATCCTCACCGCCGCGGATGTCGATCTGGAAGCAATTGCTGCCCGCACGCCCGGCATGGTCGGCGCCGATCTCGCCAACATCGTGAATGAATCGGCTCTGCTCGCCGTGCGGCGGGGAGCTGATCAGGTCGCCATGCGCGATTTCGAGGAAGCCGCCGATCGCGTGACTCTCGGTCTCGCCAAGAAGAACCGCGTGATGAGTCCCGAAGAAAAGGAGCGCGTCGCCACCCACGAA
>CAZPZE010000351.1:0-2010 GCA_964590625.1 uncultured Solibacteraceae bacterium | reverse complement strand
TCGAGCTCGGCCGATCGCGCAGGACGAATATCTGATCCAACGGCGTACCCACGACGGGATAGAGCGGATTGAATGTCGTTACAGGTTCGTCGTCCGGCGAACCGGTGCACACAGGAGCGCCGGCATAAGGTGCGGTCGTATAGCAATTCGCACTGCCATAGATGGGCGCGGTCTGACGGGAATCGAACGAATAGCGGCCATAGCGCGCGGTATCGCTGACCTTCAGCCATTCGTTGACCTTGTGCTCGATGCGGCCGGTCGCCACGTCCACATGCGTGGCGAATCTGTCGTCCGCCGGCAGGCCGTAGAACGTATCGCGCGGGACGGGGGCGACTTTCCCGAACACGAACGGAATTCCGTAGTCCGGCAGGTTGTCTTCCTGCTGATGCAGATATTTCAGCGAGACGGTTGTGTCCGTGTCGATGCCGAAAGCGATTGCCGGTGCGATGCCCCAGCGCTCATTGTGAACATATGGGCGGCCTTCGACGTCATTGATCTGCCCCATGAGGTTGATGCGCAACGCGCTCGTGTCGCCGAGCACATAGTTGACGTCGGCGGTCGCGCGGCCCTCATTGTTGGTGCCGGCGGTGATCTGGAAATTCTGGATCGGATAGAGTTGCGGGTTCTTCAGCACCTGATTGATGACGCCTCCCGTTGATCCGCGTCCAAACAGGGTCGATGCCGGGCCCTTGTAGACTTCGACGGATTCGTAGTCGAAGGAGTCGCGGTCGTAGAGGCCGGTGTCGCGCAGTCCGTCCATGAAATAGTCGTCGCCGGCGGAGAACCCGCGCAGGTTCACGAGATCGCCATGCGTGCCGCCTTCGCCGGCGTTCAGCGTAATGCCAGGCACGTTCTTCAGCGCGTCCTGCAACGTGGCAACGCCCTGCTGCTGCATCACTTCCAGCGGAACGATGTTGACGGATTGCGGCGTGTCCTGAATTTTCGCGGTCAGCATGTCGAGGGAGCTGCGCTGCGCGGTCACGTTCACGGTCTCAATCCCGCCGTTCGCCGCGGCCAATGATTGCGCCTGCGCACTGCCGAAAGCGGTCGCGGATGCAATGCCAACGCCGGCCAATCCCATGGCAACGCCGCGCGGTCCAAACTCGATGCCCATCAATCCCCTCAGATGAATTTGATAATCGTTCGCAACTTGCGAGGGGCACACTCGCCGGAACTCCGTAGCAAGTCAATGAGACTTACTCGCAAAACTGTCGCAGGAAGGGCGCGAAACCCGGACTCAGCTTAGGGTGGGGGAACTGGAACAAGGGGGAAAACGAAATGCCCGACAATCTGCTTACGCCTGTCCTGGCGCTCGTTGTCTGGACACTCATCATCTGGATCTGGATGTACGCGACCCGGATACCAGCCATGAACCGCGCCAAGATCGACCCGCAGGCCGCACGCTTTCCGGGGTCTTTGGACGTTCTGCCGGACACCGCCCGGCAGGTCGCCGACAACTACAACCACCTGATGGAGCAGCCGACCATCTTCTATGCGCTGGTCTTCTATATCTATCTGGCGGGCAGGGTGGATCAGACGGCGGTCTGGCTGGCCTGGGCCTATGTGGTCCTCCGGGTCGTCCATTCCCTGATTCAATGCACCGTCAACCGGGTGACTCTCCGGTTCACAATCTTCGCGCTCGGCACGCTGGTTCTGATGGTCATGGCCGTCCGGGAAATCCTTCCGTTCCTTGGACTTTGAGGGCATCTGGCCGGCCCGGCGAAATATCCTTTCGCCGGGCTTGACCCCCAAAAGTTACCCTTCTATATAGCCGCACCTTCCAGGGCAGGCTGTCTCGCGAAATTTCGCGAAAAACGTTGCTGGGAAGCCAGTTTAACAGCGTGAGACCGCGCGACTCGAGGGCGAGCCCTCCAGTCCTCCGCGATCAAGCGGGGCAGGCCGCGATGGCCCGCGCCCCGATTGTCATTTTTCGCCGCGAAAGCGGCATGGAACGGGAAGACGTATGCCGACGATCAATCAGTTGATCCGCAAGACGCGCAGCGAAAAGCC
>CAZPZE010000350.1:0-2640 GCA_964590625.1 uncultured Solibacteraceae bacterium | reverse complement strand
AGATGGGGCTGAAACCTCAATTATCCCATAGGCTTCAAACCCCTGCGATTATTGGTGAAATCAGGCCTTTAAGACCTCATTCATGAGCACGGAAACCTACAGCCCCCCGGCGGGCGGAATTGACGGCGGCACGCTCAGCGCAGCCGGACTGCGTCTGGCGGTCGTCGTGAGCCGCTTCAACCACTTCGTGACCTACAAACTGCGCGATGGCGCGATCGAAGCGATCGGGAAGGCCGGCGGGACGATCGATCCGAACGACGTCATCGAAATTCCGGGCGCGTGGGAATTTCCCGTCATCGTGCGCGCGCTGGCGCATCGCGGATACGACGCGATCGTCTGCGTCGGCGCCGTCATCCGCGGTGATACGCCGCATTTCGATTACGTGGCGGGCGAGGCGGCGCGCGGCATCGCGGACGCCTCCGCGGAAAGCGGCATCCCGATTGCCTTCGGCGTGCTGACGACGAACACGGTGGAACAGGCGACGGATCGCGCGGGCGGGAGGCTCGGCAACAAAGGTTTCGAAGCCGCCATGACGGCGATTGAAATGGCGCTGACGCTGCGAAAGATCCGGCCTCCGCGCATCAAACCGCGCCGCCGGCGGTCGCAAAAATAATGGCTCGCCACAAATCGCGGCAGCAGACGCTGCAAATGCTCTTTGAATGGGACCTCCGCCGGCGGCCCGTGGAGGATATCGCGCGCGATTTCTACGGCTCGTTGCTGGTGAGCGAGGATTCGCCGATCAAGCCGCGCCCGGACGCGTTCGCGCAGAAACTGCTGGCAGGCGTGACGGAAGAACTGCCGGCGATCGACGATCTGATTTCGAAGCACGCGGCCAACTGGCGCATCGAGCGCATGCCCGCAGTGGACCGGAATGTCCTGCGTATGGCCGTTTACGAGATGATGCGGACCGACACGCCCCCGCCCATCGTGATCGACGAAGCGCTCGAACTCGCCCGCCGCTTCGCCGGTGAAGAATCCGTGCAGTTCGTCAACGGCGTGCTGGACGCGGTCCGTCGCGAACTCCCGCCGAAGTAGTCCGTCTTACGGCTCCATGCGCAGGCCAGGCAGCCCCAATCTTTCGAGGCTCTCGTTCAGCAGCCTCGGATTGTAATAGATGCCTTTGCGCAAAAGGTCCGCATAGAGCAACGTCAGATCTGCGATATAGCCGAGACGGGCTCCCTGTTCCAGGATTGCAACCGATCCCGCGATCGTCAGGCCGATCCCTTTGGCGACGCGCCGTGCCCGCCATTCATCGATCAGAAGCAGGTCCGCTTTCAGGCTCCATGCAAGCCAGATCAGGCTGCGTTCTCCCGGGCCCAGACCGGCACAAGCGGCCTGCACTTCTGCCGGGGGCGAAGGCGCAGACGCCACTCGAATCCAGGCCGAATTCCGAATCTCGTCGGCCCCGGGCAGGCCATCGCCCGCAACTGCAATCTCCTCATAGACCTCGCGGGAGATGATGATTTCTCCGTAGAACTTCCGCAGAAGGCTGACTTGCTGAACCTGACAGAGAGCAATGAGAGGGGAAGAGTCCGCAAGGATGATCACGAACTCAGCCGCTCAAGTGTGCGCCGGTCCTCTTCGAGATCGGAAAGACCATAGTGAATTGGCACTTTGTGCGTTCCGGCAAACAGGAGAAACGCTGCAACGGGCATGCCGCACAACTCCGCCGCCCTGCCGAGCGAAACCTTGTCCTCCCGGTAAAGTTCAAGCGCAAGCAGGCGCGCCGACCCTCCGGAAGCGTCCGCCGGGTCGACGCCAGCGGCCTCCAGCAGTTCGGCCGGCAGCATAACCGGAACACTGTTCATCACCTATCCAGCTTACCGCTTCGGCCACCCCTCCAGGCTGCAATCCCCGTCTGATCCCAAACGTATTCCTTTCCGTGAGGCCTGCGTTTCTCCTTCTGCTCTTCACTCTTCCGGCCCTCAGCCAGACCGCCGGCGAGATCATGGCGAAAGTCGCCGAGAACCAAACGCGCTCTGAAGCCGCCCGCTCCGCCTGGGTCTATCGGCAGGACGTCCTCGTCCGCCTGCTCCGCTCCGGCGGCAAGCTGGCGCGCGAGGAGGATCGCCAGTATACCGTCACGCCGAGCGCTGATGGCTTCGATCGCGACATGGTGCACTTCTCCGGCAAATACGTCGACCACGGCCAGGAGATCGCAGTTTCCAAACCAGGCGAAGAGCACAAGGACATCGATATCGACGCCAGCATCGCCGAGGCCCTCGGAGACTCCATCGGCGGCGACGATGACGCCCGCGACGGCGTCAGCTACGACTTCTTTCCACTATCCGCCGGAAAGCAGAAACACTACGTCTTCAAACTCAAAGGCACGGAAACCTGGCACGGCCACAACGTCTTCCGCATCACCTTCGAGCCCTTAAAGAAGAAGGCCGAAGACGGAGAACCGGGCGGCGACGGACCAATCTGGGCCGGCGAAGTCCTGATCGACAAGACCGACTTCGCGCCCGTCCTGATCACCACCCATCAGACCCGCGGCATTCCCCTTGCGGTCAAAACGCTGCTCGGCACCAACCTCCAGCAGCTCGGCTTCAAAATCACGTATCAGAAATTCGACAACAGCGTCTGGTTCCCGGTGACCTACAGCGGAGAATTCAAGCTCCGCGCGCTCTTCCTCTACGC
>CAZPZE010000349.1:0-3369 GCA_964590625.1 uncultured Solibacteraceae bacterium | reverse complement strand
GCGACGTGGAGATCGTAGAAGATGCAGCCGTCTTCCTGGCGGGTGGGGGCGAGGAGGCCGGTGAGCGCCTCGCGCAATTCGGCTTCTTTGCCGGGGAGGGCCTGGAACAGCACGGTCATGATGATCGGTTTGTTGGTCATGTATTCAGTATCGTGATGGGCTTGCCGTCGTGGCGGGCGGAGTCAAGGCAGGCGTTCATGACGAGCTGCGTCTGGAGGGCAATGCGCGGCCATTCGGGATTGAGCGCGCCGGAGCGAACCTGGTCAGAGAAGGCGTGGAACATGTTCGATTCCTGCGAGCCGGGCGCGCCGTGACTGGGTTCGGCGACGGAGTGGCGCGTTGCGTTGGGAACCATGCGGACGTCGCAGCCGCTGACGCGATATTCGAGGTGCTGGATTTCGAAATCGAGGTTGTGGCCTTCGACGGGGAGGACAAAATCGTCGATGCGCAGATAGCCGCGCGTGCCGCTGATGACGGCCCACTGCTGGTTGTTCGTGCGGAACGAGCAGTAGAAGCCGGCGGAGACGCCGTTATCGAAATAGAGTTCGCCGGAGAGTTCGGTGGGGACGATGTTGGTGGACAGGAGGCGCGCGGAGACCTGGCGCGGCATTTGCCACTGCATGGCCCAGAGGGAGAGGCGGATGCAGTACCAGCCGACGTCGCCCATGCAGCCGTGCGGTTCGAGCGCCGTTTGCGTGCGGATGTTGCCTTCGTAGAATTCGGGCGGGGCGTTGAAGGTGAAGGCGGACTGGATGCGGCGGATATCGCCGATGGCGGCGGGGTCGGCGAGAACTTCGCGCATGCGGGGAAGGCGGCAGCTGTGCATGAACATGACGCCGTCGAGGAACTGGACGTTGTGTTCGCGGCAGGCGTGGAGCATTTCGTGGAGGTCGTCGGTGGAGACGGCGCAGGGTTTTTCGCAGAGGATGTGTTTGCCGGCGCGGGCGGCGCGGATGACCCATTCTTTGCGGAGTCCGGTGGGGAGGGGGATGTAGACGGCTTCGATTTCGGGCGAGGCGAGGAGTTCTTCATAGGAGCCGAGGGCGCGGGGTGCGGTGTCCATCGGTTCGTCGGTCTGGCATTCATGGATGAACTGGCGGGCGCGGTCGGGAGTGCGGCTGGCGACGGCGGCGACGGTGGAATTGCCGGAGTTACGGATGGCGCGCCAGTTTTTGCGGGCGATCTGGGCGGTGCCGAGGATGCCATAGTGGAGTTTGGTCATCAGGTGCCATTTGAACATGGGGGAAGCGGCCGGGCCCGGAGCGGAGCAGGGGCTCCGCCGTCCTTGAGATCGATTCTGCGTTTCGGGTGCTGCCTCGCGGTGGCGGCAATGGCCTGGGGGCAGTCGTTTGAAGCGGCGACGATCCGGCGTTCGGATATGACTGCCGATTCGGGGCAGATGGTTCAGGATCCGCGTCTGGTGGCGCTGTCACATGTGAGCCTTCAGAATCTGATGGCGCAGGCTTATCTGATCAGGAATTTTCAGATTTCCGGGCCGGACTGGCTGGACACGGATCGCTTCGATATTGTCGCGAAGTTTCCGGATGGAGCATCGCGCGAGCAGTTGCCTGCGATGCTGCAGAACCTGCTCAAAGATCGGTTTCATCTGGCGGTGCATCGTACGCAGAAGACAATGATTGCGTACGTGCTGGAGCCCGGCAAGGACGGCGCGAAGCTGAAGGCGATCGATTCGGAAGTGCGCGATGTACATACGTCGCGTGGCGCGCATCTGTGGCTTGCGGGAAAAGTGACGATGCCGTATTTCGCGGGGCTGCTCGCGAATATGGTGGATCAGCCAGTAGTCGACGAGACGGGGCTGAAGGGCGTTTACGATATCGACATCGAGTGGGCTTCCGATGAAACCGCCGGCATGGACGGCACGCCTTCGCTGCCGGCGGTGCTCGAAGATAAGCTCGGGCTGCGGCTGGATACACGGAAGGCGCCTGTCGATCTCTACGTCATCGATCACGTGGACCGGACGCCCACCGCGAATTGACGATCAGGCTGCTGTCAGCCAGGTGGTGGCGGCGGCGCGTTTGCTGTCGTCGAAATATTTGGTCGTGGCGCGGGTGAAGGGCGCGAAGAGCGTGGCGAGGCCGTGCTGCCAGGACTTTTCGCCGACGATCGCAAGACGGTCGATATCGCTGAAGTGGCGAATGTCGAACTTGATGTCTTCCCAGGCGGCTGCGGCGTCCCAGCCGTGAAGGCCGGTCATATCGAAGAGCATTCGAAGCTTGCCGTTGTGGGGGGCGAGACGTTCGAACTGCGGTTCGAGATCTCTGTAATCCGCCTCAACCAGTTTTCCGGTGGCGTGGAGAATCAGAAATTTTCCGCTCTCATCGCGGCGGAGCAGGATCGGCATACGAACTCCTTTCATTTTCATGTTTGCACGCGGCGCACCAAAGAGATGAGGTGGGCAATTGCGGCGGCCGCGGCGGCGATGAGGAAGAAGCGGAGCAGCCAGTGGCCGGGGGCGGGTGGGTAGTCGATCTCGATCCACGGAGTTTCCGATGTTCTGACGCGGCGGGTGTTGCGGGCGATGCGTCCGGGGCCGGCGTTGATGGGGCGGACGATTTCGCGGCCGGGGCGATCGAAGCGGAGGAGTCCACGGACCGGCGCGATGGCACGCACGCGCCAGGTGATCTGGCGCAGCGCGGGAATGCGGACGGGCGGTGTTTCGACGACGATGCCGGACGGCGGGAAGAGGGTGTATTCGGCGTTGCTGTTACCGGGCAACTGGAGCGTGACGGTGGCGCTGTGGTTGAGTTCGAGCGGAAGCCAGCCGTAGAGGGAATCGAGCGGCGTGTAGAGGAAGGCGAAGGGGATGGCGAGGATGAGGACTGGTTTCGCGATGAGGGCGAGGCCGCGGAGGTTGGCGGCGATGACGGATTTCTGGGCGCGCCAGACGGCGGCGGGTTCTTCGGAGTAGAGGCGAATGCCGAGGAGCCCAGCATGGATGCGGCGGCGGACGTCGCGCAGTTTGGCGTGCGGGGCGAAGCGGCGGAAAACGAAGTACGCGATCAGGCCCCAGATGGCGGCGATGAGGACGAAGCTGGCGGCGATCACTCGAGGTAGCCCAGGCCGCGAAGCTGGCGTTCGACTTCTTTCGCGGCGTCGGGATTTTCGAGGCGCGCGAGTTCCTGTTCGAGGATGTGTTCGACGAATTCGGCGGGCGAACTGTAGCCGGCGCTCGCGGCGTGTTGTTCGATGCGCCGCCAGAGATCGTCATTGATGCGGATGGTTTTCGCCATGTCAGTAGAGCGGGCGTCCATTCATGGCGGCGTCGGGTTTGACGCCGAATTCGTGGAGGACCGTAACTGTGAGGTCTTTCAGGCGCGGGTCTGCAACGTCGGGAGCGCGCGTCGAGAG
>CAZPZE010000348.1:0-6552 GCA_964590625.1 uncultured Solibacteraceae bacterium | reverse complement strand
TCCTCGGAGGCAGCGAAGACTGAGCGGATGTGAATGTCACGGGGCCAGCTTCGTCCGGTGGGCTGTCAGGCCTCGACCCGCGTGTGCTCCGCCTTCTCGCGGAAACCCTGATTGAAGGCGCGGCTCGCGAATCCGCATCCGCATCTGCATCCGCATCCCCGGCAGTTCCGCCCGATCGCCTGTCGCTCTCCTTCGATGCGTTGACCGCGGCTCCGCTCCAGCATTTGCTGCAAACCATCGAGCAGCGCCTTTTCCCGGTCGCTGCTCAGGTTCAGGACGTCAGCCAGCCCGCCGTAACTCAGGCAAAGGATGACGCCCTGAAATCGGTCGACAGAGCCGCGCAGGCAATCCAAACCGGCGTCGGCATTCACGGTGCGCACATTCCCGAAAATCTCGATCCCGCAATAGTGCTCGCCCTCGCCACCCGCATGATCGAAACCCATCAATACCCCAACTACCTCCGCGCAACAGAGCTGAGCAACACGGTCGTGACGTGGTTCGAGGGGCCAATCCCCGGCGTTCCTCTGTCCCCGCCAGTTCGCATCCAACACGTGAACGAAATCCGCGCGCCCAGGACCGCATCCAAATGGCCCGCCGCGGTCGCGAAACTCTGGCGCCGCGCTCCGCTGCTCGTAATGCTCGGCGGATGGCTGCTGCTCGGCATCGCTGTCGTCATCATCAATTCCCGGCCTGTCTTCACAATCTGGGCTCTCGGCTTCCCGGCACTCATCGTCCTGCAATTCCTCCTCACAACCCGCGGCTTCCGCAAATAGGACAGCGGTCCCCTGACCCGTCCCGGGCCCCCCGGCCCAGCCACTGCTAAAATCCACACGGGAAGCCCGCATGAAACCAATTCGCCGTGTCGCCGTCCTCGGAGCCGGAACCATGGGCTCGCGCATCGCCGCGCATTTCGCCAACGCCCACATCCCGTCACTTCTGCTCGATATCACCGTCCCCGGCGGCAAAACCAAAGATCAGGCCGCGCGCGGCGGCGTCGAAGCCGCCCTCAAAGGCAGGCCCGGCGCGTTCTTCTCCGCGAACGGCCCCAACCTCATCACCACCGGCACGTTCGAAGATGACCTCCCCGCCATCCGCGATTGCGACTGGATTCTCGAAGCCGTCTCCGAAGATCTCGCGATCAAGCGCGCGCTCTATGATCGCGTCGTCCAGCACCGCTCGCCCGGCTCTCTCGTCACCACCAACACCAGCGGCATCCCGCTCCATCGCATCGCCGAAGGCTACCCCGCCGAATTCCGCGAACACTTCTTCGGCATCCACTTTTTCAACCCGCCCCGCTATCTGCATCTCGTCGAACTGATCCCAGGCCCGGACACCAAACCCGAATTTCTGGAACGGATCTCCGAATTTTGCGACCTCCATCTCGGCAAAGGCGTCGTTCCCTGCAAGGACACTCCGAACTTCATCGCCAATCGCATCGGCGCATTTTTCGGCGCCACCATCCAGCGCTTGACCGTCGACATGGACCTCACGATCGAAGAGGTCGATGCCCTCACCGGTCCGTTGATCGGTCTGCCGAAGAGCGCGAGCTATCGCCTGCTCGATATCGTCGGGCTCGACGTCTGGGCGCACGTCACAAAAAATCTCTACGACGCCGTTCCGAACGATCCCTGCCGCGATCGCTTCACCATGCCGCCCTTCCTCACCGAAATGGTCAGCCGCGGCTGGATCGGCGAAAAGCGCGGCCAGGGCTGCTATCAGCGCGTCGGTAAAGACCGCGCGATCCACGCCATCGACTGGAAAACTCTCGAATACCACCCCGCGAACAAACCGCGCTTCGCATCGCTCGAAACGCTTTACAAACTCGAACCGCTCGCCGATCGTCTGAAAGCCCTGGTGGCGCTCGATGACAAAGTCGGGCGCTTCCTCTGGCAGGTGCTGAGCGATCACATCCTCTACGCCGCGTACATGGTGCCCGAGATTTCAGATCGCATTGTCGAAATCGATCGCGCCATGCGCTGGGGCTATGGCCACACGCTTGGCCCATTCGAACTGTGGGATGCGCTCGGCTTCGAGCAGACCGCGCGCCGCATCGAATCGGAAGGCCGCCCGCTCCCGCAAACCATTCACAGCATGCTCTGGGCGCAGGCGAAGAGTTTCTACCGCCCGGCCGATCGCGACCGCCAGCCGCATAACGATTATTTCGATCTGCGCAGCAGTTCTTACGCGCCGGTCGAGCCACGCCCCGGCATCACCATCCTCTCCGAAGTGAAGCGTGCCCGCAGCGTTGTCGATTCCAACCCAGGCGCTTCGCTCATCGATCTCGGCGACGGCGTTGTCTGCTGCGAGTTCCACAGCAAGATGAACTCAGTGGGCGGCGATGTCTCCGCCATGCTCCAGAAAGGTCTGAAGAAGCTCGAATCCGAGTTCGACGCCATGGTCATCGCCAACCAGGGCCCCACCTTCTGCGCCGGTGCCGACCTCATGTGGGTTCTCCTCACCGCGCAGGACGAGGAATGGGACGAGCTCAACGCCATGGTCCATGGCTTCCAGCAGCTCAACATGTCGATCAAGTACGCGCCGAAACCCGTCGTGTCCGCGCCGTTCAACATGGCGCTCGGCGGCGGCTGCGAAATTCCGCTGCATTCGACGCGCGTGCAGGCCTCGGCCGAGCTCTACATGGGTCTGGTGGAAGTCGGTGTCGGCGTGATTCCCGCGGGTGGCGGCTGCAAGGAAATGCTGACCCGCTCGCGCGACGTGAAGAAGATTTTCGAGCAGATCGGCTTCGCCAAAGTTTCCTCGAGCGCCGAAGAAGCGCGCGAATTCCGTTACCTGCGCGACGGTGACCGTATCTCGATGAATCCGGAACGCCTCCTCGATGATGCGAAGGAGTTGGCGCTGTCGCTCGTCGAAAGCTATGCTCCCGGCGCGCCCCGCACCGATATTCAGGTCTCCGGCGAAGCCGGTTACGCGCTCATGCAGATGGGCGTGTGGATGGCCCGCCAGGGCGGCTACATTTCGGACTATGACGCCGTCATCGGCGAAAAGCTCGCCTGGATTCTGAGCGGCGGTAAGCTCACCGGCCGTCCGCTGGTTTCCGAACAATATCTGCTCGATCTCGAGCGCGAAGCGTTCCTCAGCCTCTGCGGACGCCGCGAGACGCAGCAGCGCATCCACCACATGCTGAAGACCGGAAAGCCGCTCCGCAATTAAACTGAAAGCGTGAGGTCTCTTCTGCACTCGAGACGCAGTGCGCTCGCCCTGCTGGGCGGAACCGCGCTCGCGGTTGCCCAGGAAACTCCTGGCTTTAACCAGCGGCTCACGCCGGAAGAAGTCGCGAAACGCCGCAAAGACCGCACCCGGCCCATGCTCTGCGCGTATTCCGGCTGCTTCTCGAAGATCGCCGTCTCACTGCTGCCCGAGATGATCGGCGGCCTGGGTTTTGAAGGCGTCGATCTCACGGTGATGCCCGGCGGCCACGTCGATCCCTCGAAATACATGGTGCAGATGGACCGCGCATTCCAGATGTTCCAGGATGCCTCGCTCGAAGTCCCCATGATTTCGACGATATTCACATCCGCATCGCAGCCGTTCGCGTATCAGGTGCTCTATGTCTCGGCGGAATTCGGCGCGCGTTTCTGCAAGCTCGGTGCCTGGCCGGCCCCAACGACGGTTCCCGGACAGAACCCCGCCTTTCGCGCCGCGCTCCTGAAGAACGATCTCAACCAGCTCGCCGCCACCAGCCTGCAGTGCCGCATCACGTCGCTGATTCCGAATCACGCCGGCAGCTATCCCGGACGCAGCATGACGGAGCTCGACGCTCTCATGCCAGCCATGGGGAAAGCGGTTCTCGGCTATTGTTTCGATCCCGCGCAGTCCGTGATCGAATCGCGTTCGGCGAACGGCTGGGAATCCGAATTGCGCGCCGCGCTGCCGCGCCTCGGCGCCGTCTCACTCGCCGACGTTTCGATCCCGAAGGACCAGCCCGACGCCGCGCCCGCGCCCTGTCCCCTCGGCGAAGGCGTCATCGACTGGAAAAAATTCTTCTCGATTCTCGCGGAAGCCAACTTTCGCGGACCCGTCTCGCTCCGTCAGGACTACGCACCGGCAAACGCCTTCGCCAGCATGACGAAGGACGTCGCCTTCGCCCGCGCCCGCCTCAACGAAGCCTGGCCAGCCTGATCGGCTTCGTCCCAGTCGCCTGCGCCACTGCGGAGCGCACCTTCGCGCCCCACCACGACCACGCGCCGGCCAACACTCTCGCCCGCGCCCGCCCCAGCCTAATCGGCTTCCGGCGCAGTCGTTTCCGCCACCGCGGCCGGCTCTTCTTCCAGCCGAATCTCGCAGTTGCAGCAGTCGCTGCAGCGATTGCACCGCTCGCAAAGGTGATTTGCGCAGGCGTCCTTGGTGCAGTGGGCGCAGATCTTCGTCGATTCCGCGTCACAGATGCTGCAGGTAAAGGTCGTCGGTGTCATTTCGTTCTTCCATTCGATTTTTGCGCCGCCGGACGAGCCAGCGGCTGAGTGGCGAGCTGCGCCCGGCAGCGCTGCGCCTCATTGTTTTCCAGATCGAGCAGCCGCTCTTTCTCATTCGCCAGGTCGAGGACATACTGCTGCAGCTTTTCCACTGCACGCTGGTCGCCAGCGAACAGCGATTCGATCCGGTCCGCCAGCGCCTCGTCCTGATAGCGCCGGATCGCCGGAATAATACTCTGCAGATCCGTGTCAAACCGGTGAATGCGAAACAGCGCGGTCATCATCGCCGGCATCGCCTCGGTTTGCTGCCCGGCCGCCGCCATATCCACCTGGATCGATGTATTCTGTTCGCCCAGTGACTTCCACTGCTCCACGTAAACCTGCGGCGCGCCCTTCTGCACCCACCCACCCGGATTCACCTCCGCGAAGAGCGGTTTGAGGCGCTCCGAGCGCTGCGAAATCTCCCCGGTGAGCGCCGTTACGTCAGCCGGATCGAGCGAAAGAGCCGCCATCGAGAGCCGGTTTGCTGCATTCGGAGGCTGCTGCTGAGCCCATAACCCGAGCCAGCACGAGGAAGCAACGGCCATAACCGCCGCCAGAAAAACAGGGCGCAGAGGCATTCGTACTCAGGCTATCAGACAAAAATCGCGTGCGCGTGCAGTTAGTGCGCAGGCGGGGGAGGCGGAGGAGGTGGCGCCGGAGGCGCCGGCGTCGGTGAATTGTTCTTGTCGCCGGATCCCGAAGTCGGCGGGGGCGTGGCCACGGGACCACCACCGCTGCCAACGGAACCCGCCGCGGGTGCGCTCGTGCGCGCGTTGATCGCTTCCTGCGTCAGGGCGTCCATCGCGGACTGCACGATGCGCTTCGCAAGGTTGCCCTTGTCGATACCCGACTTACCCAGCCGCTCGTTCTTGTAAACGACGATCGATTCGTTCGCGTGCAGGAGCTTGTGATCGTCGCGGTTCGTGGCACGCGCGACGTCCACCGATCCGTCTTCGTCCGTCACCGTCGTGGATTCCCTGTCCGGGTCATATTCGACGTCGAACGTGGTACCGCGAACGGAGATCACTGCAGTCGGCGTGCGGACCTTGTTGCCATTCGGCACGCCTCCCAAATGCTCGATCTGCACTTTGATTTTTCCGAGAATCAGTTCGAGCAGATCGTCCCAGTTGCCGCGGGTCGCGCGGAAATAGACTTTGGAATTCGGGAAGACCTCGAAGGTGCTGCCGTCCGAAACTTTGAACATCGCCGAGCCGTTGTCGCCGGTGACAATCACCTGCATGGGCTGCACATAATCGTTCACATGGAGCGCCCAGGGTTCCCCGTCGCGCAGCAACGAAACCTGCCCGGACATCGCGACGACTTTCGCCGCGCCATCGGCAGTGGCCATTGGCACGTGCGTCATCGTCTGGGCAAACGACGTCGCGCCGAGCCCCGCAAAAAGGGCCAGCGACAGAGCACACCTCGCCGCTGTCGTGCAAAGCGACATTCGAAAAATATCCTACAGGATACCATCAAAAATGCACGCAAGATTACAGCCTGTTTGGCTCGTAACTTGCAAGGCTCGACAAATCAGCAGGTTCCGAAATGGGGTGTCCCAAAATAAGGTAGAATCGGGACACAGGTGGTGTGTCGGCCCTGGTACAGCGTAATCACGGCGCGCGGTATCGAATCCCGGGTCAACTTGCCGAAAAGACGTACCGGAGCATGGCAACCGCGTAATGCGATTACGGATTCGAGCGCTCTCAACGCTGACCGCGCTGGGCTGCCTGGCAACAGGTGTGCGCGCTCAAACCACGCCTGCCTGGAACCACGTTGCGGGCTACACGGTCAACGAAGGCCTGGCGGGGCCCGCCAGCGGGCCGGTTCGCTCCGTCTGGTACGTGGCGGGCGGCCAGCGGCTGGAGGCTCAGGCGCAATCCGGTAAGATATTTGAAACAATAGACTTCCAGCACTGGAAGCTGAATTCCACGGACCTCGTACCCATGCCGTTCCCGGTGCCTCCCGCCGTTCTGCGGCCCGAAGCCGGCATTCAGGTGCTTGCCCTGGGCGGACGCCGCTATTCGGTGACCCGCGACAATCTTTTCGGTTCAGACGACGGCCACTCGTGGACTAACCT
>CAZPZE010000347.1:0-1822 GCA_964590625.1 uncultured Solibacteraceae bacterium | reverse complement strand
GCGGAAGTGGGACGCGATATCGCTGACCGCACCAAGATTCAGGTGGCGCGGGTGGATGCGGCGGTCGACGATACCGTGGAGCAGGTGCAGGAACTGGGGACCAATCTCAAGGCCGCGGTCATGAAACCGGCCACCGAGGTTTCGGGCGTGCTTGCCGGTATCCGGGCAGGTGTTTCCGCGTACGCTCACGGCATGCGGCCGAACGTCTCGCGCGCCACGCAGGACGAAGAGATGTTTATCTGATGGCGAAGCTCGCGCTGGTATACGGACTCCGACTCGTTCCCGCTGACGAAATGGAATCGTTCGAAGACGGAGGCATCCGTCTGAAGAACGGCAACGATGCATCTGTTACTATGCACGTGATTGAGGGAAGCACAGAGCAGGAGATCAGGGATCAGCTGATGCGCTCGCTCGACGCTTTCTTCGAGTTCTATCCGGAACTCTGATCGCGTGCATGGTCGATATTCATAGCCATATCTGCTACGGGGTGGACGATGGGTCGCGGTCGCTTGACGAATCGATTGCGATGCTGGAAATGGCGGCTGCCGGCGGGACTACGGATATCGTGGCGACGCCGCATTCTGACCTGAAATTTCATTTCCAGCCCCAACTGGTAGCCGACCGCGTGGCGGAGATGCAGGCGCGGATGGGGGAGCGCATCCGGATCCACCGTGGCTGCGATTTCCATCTGTTTTTCGACAATATCCGGAGCTGCCTGGAAGACCGGACGAAGTACACGATCAACGGCAAACGTTATCTGATGGTGGAATTCGCCGATTCGTCGATTCCGAAGACGATCAATGACGTGTTCACCAGTTTCCTGCACAAGAACATCACGCCGGTGATCACGCATCCGGAGCGCAACGCGCTGCTGATGGCGCGGGTGCCGGAAATGGTGCGGTGGATTCGGTCGGGATGTTTGATTCAAGTCACGGCGGCATCGTTCACCGGGCGCTTCGGCAAGTCCGCGGAAGCCAATTGCCGGCGGCTGATGGATCAGAAGATGGTGCATTTCATCGCGAGCGATGCGCACGATACGGAATGGCGGCCGCCGGATATGCGGGAAGCGCGGGCGATCGTGGCGGAGAAGTGGGGCGAGGATATGGCGCAGCGGCTGTTCGAGACGTATCCGCGGATTGCCCTCACCGATCAGTACATCGACTGCGAAGATCCGGAAGATGTTCCGGAGAAGAAATCCTGGTTCGGATTCCTGAAAAAGTCCTGATCATCCGCGGCGCGCGGCTGGAAGCGGTCCGATCTCGCGGTTGTGTTCGTAACCCCAACGCCGGATGTATTCCGCGCCGGGCAGGAAATCGTCGTTGACGGCTTTGAGGTGCGCGTTCAGCGTCTGGTCCAGCCGGGCGAGAAGCTTCTTCTGATCGCTGCGATGAACCAGGTTGTTCATCTGGTACGGATCTGCCTGGTTGTCGAAGAGCAGCTCAGGACCTTTCAGGGTCCGGACCAACGTATATTGCTGTGTGCGAACACCGCGATACTCGCTCCACCCTGCGTTCCGCAGTGCGCCGTAGGCTGCGGGGAACTGCAGGAGCGCGACGCTGTCTTTGGGCGCGTGGGCGCCGGCGGCAACCTTTGACCAGTCGGTTCCCTGAACACCGGCGGGCGTTTTGAGACCGGCCAGATTGAGGAGCGTCGGCATGATGTCCGGGGTACCGAGGACGGGCTGGACCTTGCGTCCCTTCGTGCCGAACTTTTTCGGATAGCGCAGCAGGAATGGAATACGGATCGATTCATCCCACGCCACGTGCTTCGTGGTGGATGGCAAACCCTGCGAACCCATCATGTCGCCATGGTCCGCAGTGAA
>CAZPZE010000346.1:0-1847 GCA_964590625.1 uncultured Solibacteraceae bacterium | reverse complement strand
TGGCGGCGGTGGGGTTGACGTGATCTTCGGGAGTGCCGTTGAACCCGCAGCCAGGTGTTTCGTCACGTTCGTTCGGAAAGAGGTCATTCGTTACTCCCTGCTCCACGTTGTAGGCTTCGCCCGCGAACAGCAGCAGTGATTTGTTCTGCGCTTTCCAGCCGAAGCGGGTCACGGTGCCGTCATTGCCGCTACGATTCAGCAGGCCTCGGATGCCGAGTTGCTGCTTCTGCGGGGCGTTGGCCGCGAGGTTCGCGAGCAGGACGGAATCGGGAATCATCTCGATCAGGCCCGCGCCGAAAATCGGCGTCGGAATGCGGAATGTGGCGTTCTGCTGTGCGACCGCTGTCGCGAAATCCGGCTGCGCGATGGAGCAGCCGGGCGCGTCCGAACGGCCGGTGATCGTGAAAAGATCGTGCACACCGCCATCGGGCAAGCCGTTGGGATTTCGGATGAATCGTACGACGCGCACCGGGCCGTTCGGCTGGATGAAGCCCGGCAGAGTGTTGGAGCCGCCGAATTCGGTCGCCATCGCGACCTGCGGATTGACGCGCGGCGACTGTTTGGAATCCGGCGACGGGCTCGATCCGCCAACGGAGGGCTGCGCGTGGCATCCGGCGCAGCTATTGAGGTTGAAGCGAGGCCCGAGCCCCGCGTCCGAAGCGCCCGGCTCCGTGCCGGTCACGGAAACGACTTCACGAAAGCGCGAGAGGCCCTCGTTGAAGTAAGTGATTTCGGCCTGCGTGAGGCCGAGGATCGGCTGGCCGGTGGATGGCGGGCCGCCGCGCGGGCCGGGATCGGTCTGCGCCTGCAACACGCTGAACCCCAGGAGAATCGACAACGCGGAAATTGCAACTGCCTTTTTGTAAGCTGCCATGCACTCAGTGCAACAGCGCTGTGTAAAGCCTTTGTGCGCCACAGCGGCGCTTTTGTAAAGCAACGGTAAAAGGGCTTTCGAACGCGCCCCGGGCGCTGCCACAATTGATCTGAGGAATATGGATGCTTCCGGCTCCACGAGTCTGCTCCTGGTCGATGACGACCTGAAACTCTGCCGGCTGGTGCGGCAGTATCTGGAGCCGCTCGGCTATTCGGTATCGCTCGCGCACAACGGCGAGGACGGACTCCGCGCCGCTTTGGCGGGGACGTTCGACGCCGTGATTCTCGATGTGATGATGCCGAAGCTCGATGGCTTCGAAGTGCTGCGGCGGCTGCGCGCGAAATCAAATGTGCCGGTGCTGATGCTGACCGGGCTCGGTGAAGAGGCGGATCGAATTGTGGGGCTCGAAAGCGGCGCAGACGATTATCTGCCGAAGACGTTTTCGACGCGTGAACTGCTGGCGCGGCTGCGCGCGGTGATCCGGCGCTCACGCGTGACGGCGGAAGCGCGGAAGGATGCGCCGGAGGAGCAGGTGGCGGTGGGGGATCTGGTAGTCGATCCCGGGCCGCGGGCGGCGCGGCTCGCGGGCGAGACGCTCACGCTGACCGCGATTGAATTCGATCTGCTGCTTTCGCTGGCGCGATCGGCGGGACGGGTGAAGACGCGCGAGCGGCTGCTGATCGAAATTGCGGACCGGGATTTCGAAGCGTTCGACCGGTCGATTGACGTTCACATCTCGTCGCTGCGGCGCAAACTCGGCGACGATCCGAAATCGCCGCGGTTTATCCAGACGGTACGCAGCGTTGGTTATCTGATGCTGAAGCCCGGCGTCGTTCCGGAGCTATGAAGCTTTCCACGCGCATCTTCGCTCTGGCGTTTCTGAATCTCGCGCTGCTGGCGGGAGTGTTCATCGCCTTCGCGCATTATCAGTTTCATCTGAATTTCGGATCGCTGTTTGTCGCGCCGGCGGAAG
>CAZPZE010000345.1:0-1901 GCA_964590625.1 uncultured Solibacteraceae bacterium | reverse complement strand
CCCGGCTGCTCCATGTGCATCGCCATGAATGGCGATCAGTTGAGCCCCGGCGAATACAGCGTTTCCACCAGCAATCGCAATTTCGAAGGCCGTCAGGGCAAGGGCGGGCGTACCTTCCTCGCCTCGCCGCTGACCGCCGCCGCCAGCGCCCTCACCGGCGCCGTCACTGACGTGAGGACCATCCTGTGACCCCATTTACTTCTTTCAAATCGCGCCTCGTACCGATCCTGATCAACAACATCGATACCGATCAGATCATCCCCGCGCGCTTCCTCAAAACGGTTTCGAAGGAAGGGCTCGATAAGAACCTTTTCTGCGACTGGCGCTACAACGCCGACGGAAGCGAGAAGCCCGATTTCATCCTGAACACGCCGCGCGGCAAAGGCGCTCAGATTCTGCTCGCGGGCGATAACTTCGGCTGCGGCAGCTCGCGCGAGCACGCTCCGTGGGCCATCACTCAGTTCGGTTTCCGCGCCGTCATCAGCACCAGCTTCGCCGATATCTTCAAGGGCAATTCACTGAAGAATTCGCTGCTGCCGATCGTCGTTTCGCCCGAGATCCACGCGAAGCTCGTCGCGCTCCCGGCGGATGCGGACGTGACTCTTGACCTGCCTTCGCAGACGCTGACCCTGCCCGATGGCACGAAGGTTGAATTTCCGGTCGATTCGTTTAACAAGACCTGTCTGCTCGAAGGAATCGATGAGCTCGGCTGGATCCTCAAGCAGCAGAGCTCAATTGCTGCTTACGAAGCGAGTCATCCCGGGACTCTGAATACCCTCGCCGTCGCATAGGCTGCTCGATGAAGTAATAGCTGGCGGTCGCCACCGCGACCGCGCCGGCGATATTCAGCGGGAACGGCAGCGGAATCGCCGGTTTTCCCGAGATCGAATCGAGGAACAACTGCTGGAAGAGATACAGCGAATAGCTGATCTTTCCCAGCCACATCAGCGGCCCCCAGTTGAGCGCCGCGGGCGGCACTGCGACCACTCGCGCGACGCACAGCGCCACCAGGATGTTCACGACGAATCGAACATCGTACGCATCCAGCACCATGATGACCGGCACGAACATCCACGCCGGCACTCTCACGCGAACCGGATAGAGCGCCAGCAAACACCCCAGCGCGATCGGCCCGCACACCACCGGGAACGCGTAGTGCAGCGCCGGATTGATCGCCTTCAGCGGGAACGCGAACACCGCGGCGACGGCGATCGCGGTCCATGTCTTGCGGCCCGTGAACGCGATCGCGAGCGGCCACAGGATGTAAAACTGCTCCTCGACGGACAGCGACCACAGATGCCCGATCATCCACGCCGGATGCGGATCGAAGTTGACGGTCCACGTGAGAACGTAAGGCCAATCGGCCTTCGGCGCGCCCAGCAGCGCCGCCGCGATGAGGAACACCACAAACGCCGGCAGAATCCGCCGCGCCCGCCGGATATAGAACCGCTTTAGCGAAACCGTCTCTTCCTGAAGCAGTAAAGTCGTGATCAAAAACCCAGAAATAACGAAGAAAACCCGCACCCCGAGATCGGCATGCAGAAAGAGCAGCTTAAACCAGAAGGGATGCTCCCCGGGCGGCTGCGCATGGCTGATGAGCACAAGCACGATCGAAATCGCCCGCAGCCCATCCAGCGAAGGTATCCGCCTCCCGGAGTTCATCAATCCCCAGTCTATATTTCCCGGTCTTTCACTCACATGCAAAACAGCTGCACGAAAACGCCCGCGTCGGTATGCTAGCTTCTTAGCTTCTTCTTGTAGGGCGGGGCTTCGGCCCTGCCGCCGGCCTTCCGGCCGGCGCAACCTATGACGAATCGTTCCCAAACCCGCCTCTTCTTCCTCGCCCTATTCGCACTCACCCTCCTGCTCCGCCTAACCCATTCCCACCTCCTCTGGCCGGA
>CAZPZE010000344.1:0-19006 GCA_964590625.1 uncultured Solibacteraceae bacterium | reverse complement strand
GCAGGTACTGAACGTTCGGGCAGCGTTCGTTGAAATCGAGCGAATAGGTCCAGTCTTTGAAACCACGCTTCGCCTGCGCGGCCGTGGTGACCTGGTGGATGGCGGCCACGCGATCGACGTCCCACGCGAGATCGTTTCCGTTCAGTTTGATCTTGATGGCGGTCACGCCGCTCCAGGGAATCCAGTCTTCGAGCGTTTCGGGCAGACCATCGTTGATCGGCTTTGTGATTTCGGCTTTCGTGAGAGGATCGGACGCACCCGCCGAGTGATACATCCGAACCTTCTTCACCATCACCGGCAAAATGTACGGGTCGAGGTATTCGCCGCGGAATTCGCCGTTCAGGTAATAAGAGAGATCGCGCTGCACGAACGCCTTGCCCACTGCATGAAAGCTGTTCACGTGATGGAGCTTTCCGAATGCGTCGTGAATGGCGGCGTCGATGGGACTTGCGGTCACGAGAACACAGAGTTTCGGAATGGGCAGCGTCAGCTTCAATTCGTGTGTGACATCCGCCGCGGCTTTCAGATATTCGGGGGCGAGCTCGTGATCCACATCGAGCGGATGCGCGTAGTCGCGATAGCTCTTCGTGATGGCGGCGATCCGCGCGGCCAGAACTTTCATCGCGTTCAGCGACGTGTCATAGGGCAGGCCGGGGAAAGACCAGATATTTCCCATCGACATGGACGCCGCGCCGCTGGCCGATTTTCCATTCTTCAGGCTCAGCGTGCATTTCACGTTGAGCATCGTGACTTTGTCGACTTCCTTGCCGCCGAATTTATAGGGCGCGCGATAGGCGAAATCTTCGAAGTCGATGGAGAGGTCTTCGATGCGGGCATCGGTGGAGCGCGCCGCCAGGAGAAACGCGGGCATGGCGAGAAATTCGCGCCGTCCGATGCTCATAGATTCGCCTGCGCCAGATAACCGCGCAGCGTGGCGAGATCGCGCTTCATATAATCCTTCGTCTGTTCGGGCGTGCCGAGGTTATATTCGAAATGCATCTGGAGCGGCCCGTCGAATCCGCTCGCGGCGACCATGGGGAAGAACTTCGGGAAGCGCACCATGCCTTCGCCCAGCGGTTTCCACTGCGGCTGCCAGTCGCCTTTCGCGTTTTTGCCCCAGAGGAAATCTTTCACGGCGACGCCGCGGAGGCGGTCCGTGATGACGCGGAAGTTATTGATCCAGCCGCCGAGCCCGCCTTCCACCGTGGCGTGCCCGATATCGAAATTCACGCCGACTGCGTTCGGATCCATGCCGTCCATCAGGATGTGCAGGTCCCAGAACGACGCGCCCACCAGATCCACGCCGGAGTGCGTGTGATACATCGCGCAAACCTGATACTTTCTGTTGAGGTCCGCCAGCTTCGCCACAGCGGGGCGCAGCGCCTGCAGTTGGGCGATGATCGGCTTGTTATCCACGTAGCGGAAATTGTTCCAGCGGTAGCGGTGGATGCCGAGATCCGCCATGGTGCGCAGGATGTCTTCCGTATAGGGCGTGGTGGTATCGGTGATGTCCGTGGTGATCATCGGGACTTCGAGACCGTGCTTGCGGATGGAACCGACGAGCCCCGGCAGTTCCTGGCGCACGCGGTCCGGTTCGATGTGGCCGCCTTTACGCACCGTGATATCGATCGCGTCGAAGCCGATTTCCGCAGCGAGGCGGGGCAGTTCATCGCCCTTCACGAACTGCAGGTGTTTCGAGAAGATCGCGACCTTCAGTTTGCCCGCGGGAGCGGCTGCCGAGCGCGCCGCCGATGCGGCCAGTAAGCCTGCGCCGGCCAGCACCGCTCGTCTGGAAATTCCGCTGGATTCTTCGTGCGCCATAGTTCTCCTTTCGACCGACCGCCTTCCAGTCTATTTCGGCGCTGCGGGCGGCGCGGGAGCGGGTGGATTGACGGTGGGCGGCGCGGGAGCGGGTGGATTGATTACCGGCGGCGCCGGTCGCGTTCCGGGCGTCGCGGGTGTTGCCAGCGTCGCCGCGGGATCGGGACCGAAGAATTTTTCGTCGAGATGATAGCCGCTCTTGTTAATCAGCGCTTCCACCACGGCGGGCGCCGCTTGTTGCCGCAGGCGGGTGAGGGTGTCCTCCTTCACCTCCGCCAGAGGTTTCACCGAGCGCGACTCCACCTGAATGATGTGATAGCCGAACGGCGTTCGCACCGGCTCGCTGAAATCTCCGGGTTTGAGATCGAAGGCCGCGGTTTCGAACTGCGCGACGGTGCGTCCATGTCCGATCTCGCCGATATCCCCGCCCTTATCGGCTGAGGAATCGTCGGATTCCTCCTTCGCCACTTTCGCGAAATCCTCGCCGGCAACCAGGCGCTGGCGAATCGCTTTCGCTTTTTCGAGCGCCTCGGCGTCAGTCAGCTCGGGCTTGCCGGGCTTTGCCGGCGTGACGGATCCCTTCACGCGAATCAGAATGTGGCGAATGTGGAGAGTGGTGTAGAGCGAATGATTGGCATCATAGAAAGCCTGGATCTGCGCGTCCGTGACCGGCACATCGCTCTGGATCTTCTGGAATTCATGGACGGAAAGTGTGGTGCGCCGCTGCAGTTCCAGCTGATCGCGAGTAATGGGCTGCTGATCGAGCTTCTGCCTTTCCGCTTCCGCGGAGAGGACAATCAGCTCCGCGATCTTCTGGGCATAGGCGCGTTTGGCCGGGCCCAGCGCGAGTGGCTGGACCTGGGCCGGCACAATCGCCATCACGATCTGCTCATATTCCGCCGCCGTAATATGGCGGTCGCCGATTGTCAGGACTACCGTGTTCGGGTCAACTGTGGCCGCCGGGGCGGCAGAGGGGGCAATCGGCGAAACCGGTTGCTGCGCGGCGAGCAGGCCTGCGCAGGCCAGAGTCGTCAAAAATAACTTCACCCTGCCATTTTATCGCGCGGCCTAAAAAACAAACTTCAGCGCGAGCTGGATACGGCGCGGCGCGCGAAAAGTCGTGATTCGGCCAAACAGAGTGCTGGTGTTGTTGATGCTGCCGAAGCCGCTGGGGTCGGCGTGGTTGATAATGTTGAGCGCTTCGCCGCGCAGTTCGAATTGATACTTTTCGCCAGCCCGAAATCCCGGTTGGCGCAGCCATGGCCGCGCGCCACGCGGCGGCCGGAGGTGTTGTGGGGCGCATTCGAGTCGCAGACAAAACCGGGCCGAGAGCTCGCCGCGCCGTTGCGCAGCAGACCGAGACCGGCGGGATCAGCGCCGGATGTCGTGACGGCGAAGGCCTGCCGGTGTAAAACTCAGGATTCGTTGCGTTTGCGATGGCGCACTGCGAGGGATCGAGTACGGGGCCTGGAAAGACGAGAAAGGCGGCCAAAGCCGCCGGGAAAAGCGTAATGGTGAATTCCGGGTTGCGGGCAAGTCAAAGGCCGAAGCAGAGAACGTTGGGGCCGGCCGCTACTACGATGTACTGCTTATTCTGAAAGCTGAACGTCATTGGCGACGCTTTCATGCGAACATTGGTTGGAAATTCCCACAAAACCCGGCCATTTTTCGCTTCCACTGCGCTAAAACCCCCGTTCGGACTGCCATAGAAGACCAGACCGCCGGCCGTCGCGAGCACGCCGCTCCAGGTTTTCGCACGCGTCGATCCCGTTTGTGGAATTTCCCAGGCGACATCGCCTGTGTCGATATTGACTGCGCGAAGAAAACGTTGCCCCTGCTGGTCCGGATAGCTGGTTGGCTTGCCCACGCACTCTTCGAGTGCCATGAAGTAGTACAGCCGCGTCACGGGCGAATAGGCGGTGGAATCCCAGTTGGCGGCGTCGCTCGGGCAGCCGCGCGGATCTTTCACGACGGGCCGGCCATCAGGTCCGATGGAGGACGCCCAGTCATCACGCTTCAGGAAAGATTTCGCGAGCAGCACATTGCCGTTCGTTCGATCCAGAACGTAGAAGAACCCGTTGCGATCAGCATGGAGAAGAATTTTCGAAGGCTTGCCGTGATAGACGGTGTCGACCAGAACGTTCGGCTCGGTTGCGTCGCGATCCTTTAAATCATGTGGTGTGAACTGGTAATACCATTTGATTTCGCCGGTCTTCGGATTGAGCGCGAGGACGCAGTCGGTATAGAGGTTGTCACCGGGGCGATCGCGATCGTCGCCATCGGGCCAGGGATTTCCGGTGGCCCAGTAGAGCGTATCGCTTGTGGCGTCATACGATCCAGTGAGCCAGGTGGAGCCGCCACCCGCAACCGGTTCTTTCCCCTTCCACGTATCGATTCCGGGCTCGCCCGCGAGCGGCACCGTGTAGCGCCGCCAGTCGAGTGCACCGGTTTCGGGATCGAACGCCGCCAGAAATCCGCGGATGCCGTGATCCGCGCCGGTCACGCCGGCGATGATCCGCTCTTCGCCCGGCTTCGTGCCGGCGACGAACGGAGCGACGGTGGCGCCGTAGGGTTGCTTAACCTGGGGCGCGATCGGCGTCTCCCACACCAGCTTTCCATCCGCACGATTGATGCCGAGAAGATGGCCGTTATCGGTGATGAAGTAGAGGCGATCCCGCAGGAGCGCCGCGCCGCGATTGGTGCCGAGCCGCGGATCGCCGACAAGGCCCGGCGTCATTGGCCGCGAATAGTGCCAGATGGCTTCGCCGGTGAGGGCATTGAGCGCGAACACCTGATTGGGCCCGGTGACGTAGATGACGCCGTCCGCTTCGAGCGGCGTGGATTCGAGGCCGAAGTAGTCGATCGGATAAACCCACTTCAGCTTCAGAGAGGCGACGTTGGCCGTTGTGATCTGGCGCAGCGGGCTGTAGCGATTGCCGGAATCGCTGCCGTTGTAGGAAAGCCAGTCGCCGGGCTGCGGCGGTCCCCATTTGACGATGCCGCCGTCCGCGCCGGTGGGATGTTCGATCGTATCGTTATTGATGCTCCGCAGGTAGGACGCAAGCGCGCCTTTCTGGGCGGCCGGAAGATCGGCGAAGGCGGGCATTCCGGCGGCGGGGTTGCCGTGATCGAGAAAGGCGCGCAATTGGTCCGCGGTTTGCTCCGCGACCCGAGGGTTCATGGCTAGTCCCGGACCCTGGGCCGATCCGCGGGCATCCTCGCCGTGGCAGCCGGCGCAGTTCGTGCGGAAGAGTTGCGCCCCGGAGGGCTGCTGCGCGAAACACGCGAGCGGAAGAAGAAATGAGATCAGAGCCTGAGCGCGCATGAAACCAGCCAGCGAAAGAATAACACGCGGGCGGGTTCGAAACATTGAAGCCGTTTCGGCTCCCAGGCGATGATGAGAGGACGATGCTGATGACATTCGCGCTGCCGCTTCGGGGGATTGCGGCGGGACTGATGATTGCGGCTCCGGTTGGGCCGGTCAATGTTCTCTGTATCCAGCGCTCGATTCAGAAGGGCTGGAGGTCGGGCATTGTTTCGGGACTCGGCGCGGCGCTGGTCGATACCTTTTATGGCGGAATCGCCGGGTTCAGTATCAGCCTGGTGATCGAATTTCTGATTAAAGAGCAGTTCTGGATCCGGCTGATCGGCGGATTCCTGCTGATCGCAATCGGCGCCGTGTATTATTTCCGGAAGCCGCGCTCGCTCGAGTCGGACGGGAGATCGTCCGAGCAGTTCGATTTCATCTCGGCGCTTCTGCTCACGGCTACCAACCCGACCACCGTGCTGTCATTCCTCGCGATCCTGGCGATGCTCGGCATGGGACAGCACCAGCCACTCTGGCAAACATCGCTGCTGGTGGGCGGGATTTTTCTGGGATCGATGAGCTGGTGGATTATCCTCGCGGGAGGCGCGAACCTCCTGCGCGACAAGGTCGACGATCACACGATGCTATGGCTGAACCGCATCGGTGGGCTGGCGATCGCGGCGTTCGGTCTGATCAACATTCTGCTCAGCCACCGCCACAAGGGATGAACGGATTTCAGTCAACCCGCTTGCGGCGGGAGACGAGCCCCACACCGACGAGGGCAGCACCCAGCAGCGCGACCGTGCCCGGCTCCGGAGCTTCGGCGGCAGCGGTGATGTCCGCCGCGGAGAGCGCTGTGTTGTAGACCTGCAGATCGCGCAATCCGCCGTTGAGATTTTCGTTCTGACCACCGCCGAACTGAGCGCCCAGAACGGTGAGAGCGCTTCCGCCGTTCGTCACGTAGTCGCTTTTCGTGGCGCGGAGAATGCCATCGATGTAGAAGGCTGCGTCGCTGCCCGAAACGGTCACTGCATAGCTGTGCCAGGCATTATCGGAGGGCGCCTCGACGCCGGTGCAGGCGCCGCCGCAGTTGCCGGAGTAATAGGGCGTCGCGGTCCATCCGTAGTTATCGCCAACGCGCATTTCGCTGCCATAGGGGCCCATGTAAAAACCGGGGCCGCCCGAGCTACCCTGGGAAATGAACTCTTCGACAGAGCCGTAGACGAACTGCGCACTCAGCATGACGGTAAAGTCGCTGCCGAAGGGAATCAGGTTCTGGTCGAAGCTCACCCAGTCTGCGACGCCGTCGAGGGCCAAGGTCCCTCCCGTTGCCGTCGCATCGCCATGGAGTGTTCCATTCGCCGTGCCCACCTGGTCATCGACGTTGCCGTCGAAAACGTATTCGTGAATGAGAGCGCTGTGGGCGGGCAGGGTGGCGGCGACCGCCAGGGCGGCAATCAGCGGCAGTTTGCTCAGGTTCAGCTTCATCGTCTAACCTCCGGCTGGATGATATTTATTCATCCATTATTTTTCGATTATGCGGTGTTTATGTTGAGGAGGCAACATCAGAGAGGAATAAAGATGCAAAACGAGTACTGGAACTTGCCGGAACTGCCATAATGGCTTCCAGTGCAAAGAAGTGAAGGTGAAATTCTGGAGTTGGAAGAACGGCTACGGCAGGCCGAGCTTGGTCCCCATCCCGATTTTTTCGAGACGCACCTCGCCGATGACGTCATCATGATTGGTGGCGACGGTAAACCCGCTTTCGCGAAACGGCAGGTTTTGGACGCTCATCAGCCGGGCAAGGGCCCGAAGTTCGTTCGGGTCGAAATGAGCGAGATGAAGGTCACCGGCCATGAATGCGCGGCTGTGGTGACCTGCATCGGAACCTATGCGACTCCGGAAACCAGCTTCACCCTGCGGTTCATGCGCGTCTGGGTGCGCAAAGCCGCGGGTTGGCAGATTGTTGCCGGAACAGTGGCGAACGTCAGTCAGGACAGCGCTTTTCCGTAGAGCACGAGGAGGCGGCTCCAGGCTTTCTCCGCCAGCGGTTCGTTGTACGCCCGCGAATCCGGCGGGCACCAGCCGTGCATTGAGCCCTGGTAGACCTCAATCTCGGCGGGCAGTTTGGCCTGAGCGAAGGCTTCGCGGATGGCGTTCTTGTCGTTCGGCGCTTTCTCGTCGTCGCTCGCCGCGATCGCGACGAGGAACTGCGCGTGGCTCTTCGCGGCCTGCAGGTGCGGGCTGTTCGGCTGCGGCGTGACCAATCCGCCGCCGTGGAATGAAGCGACCGCGCCCACACGGTCCGGCATTGCCGCCGCGGTGCGGAAGGCAATCGGCCCGCCCATGCAATAACCCTGCGTTCCCATCCTGCGATTCTTCGCGACCTGGCTCTGCTCGTCGAGCCAGCCGATGAACGCTTTCGCGTCGGTCATATGGGTGTTTTCGTTGAGGCCCTGGGCCAGCGACATCACATCCGCGATCGGCGTCGCACCGCCGGCGGGCGCCGTTGGAGCTTTTTTCACCCGGTAGAACGGATTCACCACCAGCACGGCATAGCCGGATTCAGCCAGCCGTTTCCCCATCTGCCGGAACGCGGGCCGCAGGCCAAAAATATCGGGCCAGATCAGGACTCCGGGCGCGGTGCCCGTTGCGGGATGGACGAAGTAGCAGTCAGCCGTTCCATCCGGGGTTTTCACGTTGACGTCGGATTCGGTAACTGTCACGGCATCGGCGGCGCGCGGCAGCATCATGGCGATTCCCGCTCCCAGCATCGCACCAAATTGCTTGCGGGTCACCAGTCCGCGAGCTTCATATTCCTTCAGATCTTTCTCAAAGTATTCCTGATCGCACATATTGGCTGTCTCCTCGACGAATCGGGCGCGCGGCCCCGTATTGCGACATTCTATATCGCTTCCGCCGGTCATTTGTACCTGCAATCTCTGCGGGGACAATGTGCAGGAACGAACGCATCGGCTCGCCACGAACTGCAAGTTCCTGAAAACATGGCCGGGCCAATGGCACCTGGATTGCATTTCACAACCCCAGTCTATGGTTAGCGCTCCTCCTTATTCGATTCTGATGATCGAAGACAATCCGTTCGATGCTCAAATCCTGCGGGATGCCTTCGGCGAGATTGGTGAGCCCTGCGATCTGAACGTGATCGAGGACCCGCGGAATGCGATGCGTTTCCTCGAGGAATTCCAGCCGGGCGATCCGAAGCCATGCCTGATCGTTCTGGATCTGCATTTCCCGACGATCGACGGCGCCACCATTCTGCGCTCGCTCCGCGCTCATCCGGTACTCGGCGACGTGCCGGTTGCGGCACTGCCCTCCATAGCGTCCCCCAGTGAACGGGAGACGGTGATGGACCTCGGGGTCAGCCTCTATCGCACGAAGCCCACCGGCTGGAATGAAACCCTGGAACTGGCCGGCGAACTCGCCGGGATCTGCCACCGGACTATTTCTTCGATTCCTGCTCGAGCAGGGTTCTGACAATCGGCCCGAGCTTCATGAACTCGTCATAGCTCGAAGGTTTCTTGAAATAACCCGCGACACCGGAACTCTCCACCGCGCTGCGGTCCTTCGGCGCGTCGGACGATGACACGATGAGCACCTTGGCCTCGCGGCAGTGTGTACTCGTGCGTAAGTGTCTCAGAACTTCATCGCCGTTCCGCCTCGGCAGATTCATATCGAGAAGGATGAGGTCCGGGCACGTACCCGGCTGCTCGGTATCCACCTTTTCGAAATAACTGACGGCGGCCTGCCCGTCGCGGACGACTTCGATCTCGGCATCGATTTTGCACGTCCCGAGCGCTTCCTGAATCAGGAACACGTCGGTCTTGTTGTCTTCGACGATGAGAATTCGGGGCCGGCGCACTTCGTTATCAGACTGGGATTGTGAAGCGGAAGGTCGATCCTTCGCCGGGCGTGGACTCGACCCAGATCCTCCCGCCATGACTTTCCACGATTCGCTGACAGATGGCCAGTCCAATCCCGGTGCCTGAGTACTCGTCACGGGTGTGCAAGCGTTTAAATAACCCAAAGATCCTCTCCTTAAATTCCGGCTCAATGCCGATGCCATTGTCTTTCACGGAAAATACCCAATTTCCGTTGTCTTTCCTGGCGGTCGCCTGAACCAGGGGGGGCGCCTCCGGGCGATGGTACTTCAGGGCGTTGCTGATCAGGTTCTGGAACAACTGAGTGAGTTGCGTAGCGCTGACATAGACGCTCGGCAGCACGTCACACCCGATCGTCGCTTTGGTTTCCGCAATCGCACCCGCCAGGTTACCGAGAGCGGCCTCGAAAGCAGAGCCCGCATCCACCGGCGCCGCAGGCTTCTCGATCTTCGAAGCCTGAGTGTAAGAGAGCAGATCACGAAGCAGCATCTCCATGCGCAGAGAACCTTCGCGGATGTATTCGAGGAATTCGCGTTCCTGCCCGTCGAATCTGCCGAGGCTGCGTTTGTACAGCATGTCGGAGAAGATCCGCACGCTGCGCAGCGGCTCCTGCAGATCATGACTCGCCGAGTAGGCGAACTGCTCGAGCGCCTGATTGGCGCGGCGCAGCTCGAGCTGAAGTATCTTGCTCTCGTGAATATCGGTGGATGTGCCGAACCAGCGCTGTACGCAACCGGATTCGTCCACCACGGGCACGCCGCGCATCATGAACCACCGGAATTCGCCGGACCTTCCCCGCAGACGCGCTTCCACTTCGAAGGGCCGGCCGCTCGCAACGGAGTCGCGCCATTTTCCCAGCACATCATCGTCCGGATGGAGGCGGCTCTGCACCGTGACCGGATCCTTCATGGCTGCGAGAGCGAGCCCGGAGAATTCGACCCAGCGTTGATTGACGAAGATGAGTTCACCGGAGCCATTGGCCAGCCACACGATCTGCGGACCCGTTTCCGCCAGCTGGCGGAAATACTCTTCGCTCTCCCGCAAGGCCTTTTCGGCATTCTTCAGATCTGTAATATCGGAAGCCGCGCCGAACCACTCGACGATCCTGCCGGCATCATCGAGAATCGGAACGGCTCGGGACAACGTCCAGCCGAGTGTGCCGTCCGCGCGGATAACGCGGTGCTCCAGTGAGAAAACCGAGCGGTTCTGAATGGCGTTCCGGATTGTCTCAATGACCTTCGGGTGATCCTCGGGAGGAATGTAATTGTCGAGCCAGGTCGTGCTCGGCTCAAAGGTGTCCGGGATGAACTCGCGTCCCACGAGGTGGCGCATCTCGGACCAATCGCCGTTCATCTGATACACCACGTCGGAACTCGCCGTGACCAGCGCGCGAAATCTTTCTTCGCTGCTGCGGAGGCGGGCTTCGCGCTGTTTGCGCTCAGTAATATCGCGGGCAATCTTGGAGGCTCCGATGACGCGGCCGCGATCGTCTCTCACAGGCGAGATCGTCAGCGAAAGATCCAGCAGCGATCCGTCTTTGCGGCGGCGCATGGTTTCAAAATGATCAACGGGAATGCCTCGTGCGAGTCGCGCCAGGATTTCCGGTTCTTCTTCCTGCCGATCCTCGGGAATCAGAAGAGCGGCGACGGTTTTTCCGATCGCTTCCTCCGCGGTATATCCGAAAAGCCGCTGGGCGCTCTTGTTCCAGCTCGTGATCACACCATCCAGGTTCTTGCTGATGATGGCGTCGTCGGATGAATCGACGATGGCGCCCAGCAGTTGGGTATTGCGCGACGCCTGGACCCGCTCGGTGATATCGAGCGAAATCCCGACGAAGCGCAGCGGTTCGCCTTCGAGATCGCGGATAAAGCGCCCAAATTCCGCGACCCAACGGATCTCACCGTTATCGGCGCGGTGGATACGGTGCTCCGAAGCGTATCGCTGTCCGGTGGCGCGGGCATGGCGCACTGCTTCGTAGACCGCCTCGGCGTCGTCCGGATGCACGCGCGACCGCCAGAGGAGCATGGTCGCGCTGCCTTCGGGGCTGGCGCCGTAACCAAGGATTTCGAACTGCCGCCGCGACCACGTGGCGGCGCCGGTCCGTAGTTCGACGTCCCAGGTCCCCATGCCCGCGGCGTCGATGGCCATCGTGAGGCGCTCTTCGCTGGTTCGCAGCAGTTCTCCGCTGATTCTGCCCTCGATGAGGTCCGCGGCCTGGCGCACCAGCAGATCCAGACGGCCGAGTTCGTTCTCGTCCGGGGAGTGCGGCGTCTTCCAGTGCGTGGAGAGGATGCCGAGTATCCTGCCGCTGCGGCTGAACAATGGCGTGCTCTGAATCGCGCGCACGCCGGCGGCGCGCAGCATGGAAAGCGATTCGCTGTCCCGGAACAGGGGGTCGCTTTCCACGTCCGCAATGACGATGCGGCTGCCGTTCTTCCACGCCTCGTGACACGTTGAGATTTTCGTAACCGCGTCCGCAAAATAAGCGAGGAATGCCGGGTCGTGGCCGGCGTGCGCGGCGATTCGCAACGTATTGCCGTCGGTCAGTTGCAGGGTTCCGAAGTCGGCGCGTACCAGGCTGACCGCGGCGCCGATGATTTCCTGCAAAAGCGGCTGGAACCCTCCGGCGCTGATGAGCTTCGTGCTCACCTCCTGGAGGCGGCGCATCGCGTTCAGGTTTTCCTGCCGCGCGCGCGACAGATCGAGATGAGTGGTGACGCGCGCCAGCAGTTCGCCCGCGCTGAACGGCTTGGTCAGGTAGTCATCCGCGCCGGCGGTTACGCCTTCAATACGCGATTCCTCGCCGGCGCGCGCCGAGAGGAGAATGACGGGGATGGCGCGCGTGCGCGGATCGGCGCGCAACTCGCGCAGCAGACCGAAACCGTCGAGCACCGGCATCATGACATCGCTCAGGATGAGGTCCGGCGGATCGGCGAGGGCACTCGCCAGCGCATCCTGACCATTGCCGAACGCCGTGACGCGCATGTGATCGCGCAGCAGGCGCGTGACATAGTCGCGCATGTCGGCATTATCATCCGCCAGGAGGACGCGCGGTGTGCTACTGACGGTGGATTGTTCCAGCGTTTCCTTCCGGACGCCCACCGTGTCATCCGGGGGCCCGGCGAGCCATCGCAGCGCTTCTTCGACATATGCGCCGGTCCTGAGCGATGGAACCTGCCGGTCCGCGGAGGTGTCAGGATGTTCAGCGGGCAGATGCGCTTTTCCCGCGGGGATCCGCACCGTGAACGTGCTACCCTTCGCCTCTTCGCTTTCCGCCGTGACGGTTCCGCCGTGCATCTTCGTCAGCTCCTGCACGAGCGCAAGGCCGATTCCGGTACCTTCATGAGATCGCCCCCGCGCGCCCTCCACGCGATGGAACCGCTCGAATACATGGGGAAGCTGCGCGGCCGGTATTCCGATGCCGGTGTCCGATACGCGCAGGACGGCGTAATGATCTTTCATCTTCAGGCTGACTGTCACCGAACCCTGCAGCGTGAACTTGAAAGCGTTCGAGAGCAGGTTGAGGACAATCTTTTCCCACATCTCGGCATCGACGTAGAACTCTTCGCTGAGGGGTTCGCAATCGACAATCAGCGAGAGGCCGCCCGCCTCAAGCGCAGAGCGGAAGTTCGCCGCCAGATCGCGCGTCATCGCCGCCAGATCCACAGGAGCGTAGTTTGCTTTCGCGCGCCCCGCCTCCATGCGGGAGAAATCAAGCAGCGAATTCACCAGTTTCAGCAGCCGCAGACTGTTTCGGTGAGCGATGACGGCACGCTCGCGATCCGCCTCATCAAGCCCGTTTTCGCGCAGCATCTCCTCCAGAGGTCCGAGCATGAGGGTGAGCGGCGTCCGGAATTCGTGGCTCACGTTGGAATAGAAGGCGGTCTTGGTGCGGTCGATCTCAGCGAGCGCTTCGGCGCGGCGTCGCTCTTCTTCATAAGCGACGGCGGTCGAAATGGCGGTCGCGATCTGCGACGTGACGAGCTTCAGGAAATCGGTGTATGAGTCATCCAGACGGAGCCGCGGGCTCAGACCGGCAATCAGAAATCCAGCGATCTGGTGCGCATGGTGCGAACGAATGGGAATGACCGCGGCCTCGCGCGGAGCTTCGTCCCAGGGTCTTTTGGGGATATTCGCAAACCACGCCGGCAGGTCGATGAACTGCAGTTGCTCCGTCTCGTACGCCTGGCCGAGCGGCCAGGTGGCGGATTTGTCGCCGATATTCAGTAAGAGTGGCGCGAGCTCGGTGGCATTCTCTCTGCCGGCGCTTGCGGCCAGCGAGGCGGTGCCATCCTGGCCACACAGGTAAATGAGTGCGAACGGGATGTCTTTCGGATGCGCGGCCAGCTTTCCGGCCGCGGTTCGGCAAGCTTCCTCCGCCGTCCTCGCTTCCACGGCCGAGGCGAGTTCCCGCAGGACGATCCCGCGGCGCTGGCCCACGATCTTCGCGGTGATTTCATGCACAGTGGCGAGCACGCCGCCGATGCCGCGCTCCGCCGTCTCATCGGGCACGGGGCTGTAGGCCACCGTGAAATGTGTTTCTTCGGTGAACCCGGAGCGGTTGATATGCAGCTCGATATCTTCGCTCCAGGTGGAAGGCCCTCCGTAGAACGGAGTGTCGATCAGCGGACGCAGGATGTCCCAGATTTCCGACCAGCATTCCCGGACTGGCTTCCCCAGTCCCCAGGGATGTTTCTGTCCCAAAATTGGAATGTAGGCGTCATTGTAGAGGGAGATGTATTCAGAGCCCCACCAGAGGAGCATCGGGAAGCGGTTTGCGAGGAGGATCCGGACGGTGGTCCGGAGAGCGGTGGACCAGCGGTCCCGAGGACCGATCGCCGTGGAAGCCCAATCAAAAGCGTCTATCAGGCTCTCCATCTCGCTTTGTGCAGGCACGGCTGCCGCTTTCGGCGAAACGGATGTAGATTCTGCACCTCGCTTCATGGGTCGAGTAAGTGATGCACGTTTGATTCCAGGCATGCCGGTCATCGCAGGGTGACCTGCAGGCGGATTCCATGCACTTCGGACACCGGCGTGGCCATCGCTGAAAGTGATGTGGAATGGCGCTACCCCCCCGGACTGGATGAATGTTCTTGCGGAAATGTGGATCACGCTGTCCGTGGTGACAGCGACGGCGATGGCGGTGTATATCCTCGCCGGGCACCGGCAGAAGATGACGGTGATGAACTTCGTTTGGCTGCTGACGGCGCTCTATTTCGGACCGGTCGCAATCCTCATCTGGAGGCGGTTCGGCGCGCCGGGCAAGAAGGATCAACGGCAGAAGCCGCCGCTCTGGCAGAGCGCGATCGTCGGCGATACCCATTGCGGCGCCGGCTGCACGCCTGGAGATTTCGCGGGGGAATGGATTGTGTTCAGCACGGGACTGACGATCGCACCGTCAGTACTGTGGGCCAATATTGCGATCGATTTCGCCTTCGCTTACGCCTTCGGACTGATCTTCCAGTATTTTGCGATTGCGCCGACGCGCCACATCCACGGCTGGGAAGGGCTGCGCGCGGCGGCCAGAGCCGACACGCTGTCGCTGATCGCGTTCGAGGTCGGCATGTCTGCCTGGATGGCGCTGGCGAGCAAGGTTCTCTTTCAGCCGCGGCTCGAGCCGGATCAGATGGTCTATTGGCTTTCGATGCAGATCGCTATGCTCGTGGGATTCGCGACCGCCTGGCCGGTCAATATGTGGCTGATACGGACGGGATTGAAAGAAGCGATATAACCAAGTGCTCAGCGTCTGGTGGGCAGGGCGGCCTGCGCTTTGGAGAGGGATGCCTGCAGTTCCTCGGCGAGACTACGAAGTTCAGCGGCGTAACGGATGGCGGCCGCCTTTTCGATTCTGGCGCCGATTTCCGTGATGCCGGGAAATCCGAACGACGACCCCGATCCTTTCAGCTTGTGGCCGATAACACCAATCGGTTCATACTCACCCGCCGCGAGGTATTTCAGAATGCGATCGGCATCCAGCTTCCGCTTTTCGATGAACTCCGGCACCATTGCGCGAACCACTTCCGGAAGACTATCGAAATCGTCTTCGGGTGTGGAGGAGGGCAGGTTTGCCGGCAGCCACTTCTCGATTTCGAGAATGAGGGCTGCGCGGGCGATCGGCTTCGAAAGATACGATGTACAGCCGCGGGCGCGCGCATCGGCCGCTTCCGCCTGGCTCGCATGGGCAGTCAGGGCGATGATCGGGACCGCCGCACGGCCAGTCAGGCGTTCCATCCTGCGGATACGTTCGGTGACTTCGTAGCCGTCCAGATCGGGCATCTGCACATCCATCAGGATCAGGTCGTATGGCGACGCGAGCGCTTTGCGGAGCGCCATGCCGCCGTCGTTTGCGAAATCGAGCTGCCACGGAAGGCCCGCCAGATATGCGCGGATCAGGAATTGATTGTCCTGCGAATCGTCCGCCACGAGAATACGGGCTCCCGCGGCGTGGCTCCGCTGCGATTCGGGTTTGTTCACGGCCGCGCTGTTCTCCGCCACGGCGCCGTCTTCCGCCGGCGAGAGCGCTACGGTGAACGAAAAACGGCTTCCCGCGCCCATTGTGCTCTCGGCCCGAATGCGGCCGTTCATCAGCTCGACAAATTTCTTCGTAATCGTGAGACCGAGTCCCGTGCCGCGATGCCGCCGGGCGCCGGACGATTCAGCCTGCACGAACGGTTCGAAAATCGCATCGAGCTCGCCGGCGGCGATGCCGGGACCAGTATCCTCCACTGCAAAGAGCAAATGTCCTGGGGCCGGGTTCTCCGGATTCTGCCGCGCGCTGACCGTGATGCCACCGTGCGAGGTGAACTTCAGCGCGTTGCCCACCAGATTGACCAGGATCTGCTCCAGACGGTTGCGGTCCCCGAGATAAACGGCGCGAACTTCCGGGGCTACGTGGAAACGAAGATCCAGATTCTTCTGCGCCGCCTGCATGGAGAGCAGGTCGCGAACGCTGTCGATCGCGTCGCCCGGCCGGAAAGGCGACATCTCGAGCTCGAATGCGCCGGCTTCCACCTTGGAAAGATCCAGGATGTCGTTGATCAGGTGCAGCAGCCGCGCCGCGCTGTTGCGAAAGACGCGGACGTATTCACGCTGCGATGGATCGAGGCTCGTATCCCACAGCAGATCGGAAAGCCCGAGAATGGCGTTCATCGGCGTGCGGATCTCATGGCTCATGCGCGCGAGAAAACTGCTTTTCGCTGCGTTGGCGTCCTCGGCCGCCTCCTTCGCTACCTGCAACTCTTCCTCCGCCACCGCCAATCGGGTGATGTCGCGAAATACCCAGACGCGTCCGGAAACACCTTCGATGCGCGTGGGACGGGTTGCGACGCTTAGCACGCGGCGCGGCTTATCCAGATCCCACCGCCAGTCGCGGATATCGGCCTGAATGTTGCGGGCGATTTCCGCTCCGAGCGCCTGCATTTCCGCGGAATCCCGCGCCAGGCCGCGGAGCTCGCGCATGGCTTCCGCGATGCGGCGCGGAGGGGTATCGCCGGCTGGAAGCTGCAGCATCGCGGCGCCCCGCGCGTTCAGCCAGCCGCGCTCGCCATCATCGTCAATGAAGATGACGCCTTCCGGGATGGTTTCGAGAATGGCGGAGAGGCGTTCGCGCGCGACGGCCAGATCTGTTTGCGTCTTCCGCTGCGGGAAAAGCGCCTGCGCCAGCGCCCACAGCGGCCCCACGGCGCTGCTGAAGTCCGGCGGAAATTCGACCGGGTGTTTCCAGATCAGCACCAAAGCCGCGCCTGCGGGTTCGTTTCGCGAGGCAGGCAGAATTCCCACTCCGCGCGCTCCCCAACTCACCAGCAGCGGATCCGCCCCGGCGACGCGGGAGTAATCCTCATATGCCACGCAGTCGAAAGAAGTGAGCGCCCGGTCGAGCAATCCCGGTTGATTCAGGCTCAGCAGCATCGCGTCCGCGCCGGCCGAGAGCCAGCAGCTCAGCGTGAGAGGATTGTGCTTTTCGAGAAGAAGCACGGCATCACAGCCGAGCGCTTCTCCTGAACGAACCACCAACTCATGCAGCGGATCCTCGCCCGGATCTTTCGCCAGCGATGTAACGAGCGCGGAACAGGCGGCTGCCAGATGGTCAGGTCGGTTCGCCATATCAGTTCGGCAGGCCGAGCCACCGCCCGATTACCGCATTCACCACCCGCGGCGCGCTGATGTGAGGCAGGTGTCCGGTGGCATCGAGGAACTCCAGCCGGCTGTCGCGGAGATGCGCGGCGAGATAAGCGCTGACCGGCTCCGGAACCGCGAGATCCTGGCGGGAGGATGCGATCCAGACGGGAATATGCACACGGGACAGATCGGCACGATGATCCGAAAACATGATGGACTGGAGCACGGTTTGCGCCACATCCGGACGGATTGTGAGCAGCGTTTCGCAGAAATACTCCGCTAAATACGGACGATCGGGATGCCCCATCATCAGCGGGGCAAAGCCGCTGGCCCACGCGTGATAGTTGGCCGCCATGGCTTCGAAGAGTCCCTCCACATCGGAAGTCTCGAAACCCCCGACATAGCCCGAAGCCGGATCGTTCAGATAACGCGGGGAAGCGCCAATCACCAGAAGTTCGGAAAACAGGTCTGGACGCAGAATGGAGGCGAGCATCGAAACCATGCCGGAGACGGAGTGTGCCACCACGCGAACGCCTCGGAGATCGAGCGCATCGGAGATTTCGATGAGATCCTGCGCGTAGCCGTAGAGGGTGGAGTAGCGTCCCCGGCTGAAGGAGTTCAGATCGGAGCGTCCGGCGCCGACATGATCGAAGAGGATGCAGCGGGCTTTTCCCTGCAGCCCGGAAACCTGCTTGCTCCATGCCGTCTGGTCGGTGCCGAATCCGTGCGCGAACACGATCGTGGGAGCGCCCTCCGGCGCTTCCTGGATCGACACAGAATTGCGTTGGAGTATCGTCCCCCGATCGGTCATCTCTTATAGGCCCGAATAATTCAATTCTAAGATCATCCGGTATTTGAACGCTGATTTTGCCGGAATTCGCCGCTCAGACTCGTGCTCTATTGGCCACAATCGCCACAAGAGCTGTTGTTTTCCTGGAGCCGGCGCGGGTATAGCTGTGGGGTACGGAAGCATCGAAGTACATCGCGTCGCCCTGAGCGAGTTCATGCTGCTCGCGGCGAATGTGGACGCGGAGACGGCCGGATATCACATACAGAAATTCCACGCCGGGGTGTTCATGGGGCCGCAGAGCTTTCTCCGGCACGGTTTCGAATTCGGCAAGATAGGCGTCAAGCGCGCGGTGTGTTGCCGGGTAATCCAGACACTCGAAATGATAGGCGACGGTCTTCGCGCCAGGCAGTTCGGGGAGGCGTATCCGGCTGCTCCTGCGAATGATCTCCAGCACGGGCTTCGGTTCCACCACAAAAAAATAGTCCAGCCCCACGTTGAAGACCAGCGCGATGCGGAGCAGGGTGGGCAGGGTGGGACGCATCACGTCCCGTTCGAGTTTGGAGAGCAAAGCGGCGGAAAGCCCGGTGTGTCTGCTCAGTTCGACCAGCCCCATGCTCTTGCGAAGCCGCAGCCGTCTCAGTTTGGCGCCGATACCGTACCGGCTCAGCCCTTCGGTGATTGTTTTCGATTCCGCCACAGGATGTTTTCCTCTCGCGACTGATTGCTGCTGCTTTTTTTCTCCTCAGGAAAAGCAGCAGCCGGTTGTTCTTTACAGTAAAACAGGTTTTCTCTAAGATCAAATCGTGGGGCTGGCGACGGCGTTTGTGGATGTCATGACGAGAGTGGGTTATTTGGGGCTCCTCTCGCAGGCGGCCCTGACGGCTCAGCCGGCCTCTCTTTGCTCGCAGATTTGCTCAGGGCGCTGGAACGTCGGGAGGGCGGAATGACGAGCATGATCGCTTCCGATTACACGCTGCGGCGCGAAACAATGGTGAAGCGTCCGCTGGCTGAGGTCTTCGACTTCTTCAGCAGGGCCGAGAATCTGGAAACGCTGACGCCGCCCTGGCTTCG
>CAZPZE010000343.1:0-7271 GCA_964590625.1 uncultured Solibacteraceae bacterium | reverse complement strand
TCGGGAGGGCGGAATGACGAGCATGATCGCTTCCGATTACACGCTGCGGCGCGAAACAATGGTGAAGCGTCCGCTGGCTGAGGTCTTCGACTTCTTCAGCAGGGCCGAGAATCTGGAAACGCTGACGCCGCCCTGGCTTCGCTTTCGCATCACAAGCCCCCGGCCGATTCACATGGAGCAGGGCGCCACCATCGCCTATCAGCTGCGCGTTCGTGGGATTGCGCTGCGGTGGCTGACGGAGATCGAACTGTGGTGCCCGCCCCATATATTCGTCGACGTTCAGGTGAATGGGCCGTACAGCCTCTGGCGGCACATCCATCGTTTTGAAGAAGACGACGGAGGCACCCGGATCACGGATGTTGTGAACTACACCCTGCCGTTCGGATCGCTGGGCCGGCTGGTTCATCGGCTGCAGGTAGCGGACGACCTCGCGAAAATTTTCGATTACCGCGAAGAGCGCGTGCATGCGCTTCTCGGGTAACGACGATCTCTCCTCTCCGGGAACAACTCCTGCCCGGCGCTTGTATAGAATAACGAGTTGGAGTCCAAATGCAAGTTCGCTTAACCACGATTCAGGCCGTATGCGCGGTAGCTGCTCTCTGCCTTTTCGGCGGCAACATGTACGCCCAGCAGACAACGCCGGCAGCGCAGGCCGCACCTCCCATTCCGGAAGCGCAGTTGTTGCAGCCTGCCGAACTCGCCTCGATGCTGAGCGCATCGAGTGGTGAGAAGCCGCTGATCCTGCAGGTCGGCTCGCGCGTTCTGTATGCGGAGGCTCACATTCCAGGATCGGAATACGCGGGCGCGGGGGGCCAGGAGGCGGGACTGCAGACTCTTCGGGATCGCGTCAAGGATCTGAAGCACGATCAGTTCATCGTCATTTATTGCGGCTGCTGCCCCTGGATCAGGTGCCCCAACATCCGGGCCGCCTACCAGCAACTGGTTTCTCTCGGCTTCACGCACGTGAAGGCTCTTTATATTGCCGACAACTTCGGCACGAACTGGGTGGATAAGGGATATCCGGTTGCAAAAGGGCGCTGAGCGCTGGCTCTTCGCGATTTTCGCGACCGGGGCAGCCCTGCTGTTGACGCTGCACGGCGCTGTTCGCGCGAATGCCCAGACGCCAGGCCCCGCTGTTGTTCGCATCGCTCCGGACTTTTCCCGCCAGGATCTGAATCACGCGACGGTAAGTCTCGCGGCGCTGCGCGGCAAAGTTGTTCTGCTCAATTTCTGGGCGACCTGGTGCGAGCCGTGCCTGAACGAGGTGCCGCGCTTTGCCGAGTGGCAGGAGAAGTATCGCGGCAAGGGGCTGCAGGTGGTCGGCGTTTCGATGGACGACGACGAGCCGCCGGTCGCAGCATTCTATCGCGAGCACAACCTGAACTATCCGGTAGTGATGGGCGATGAGAAGATCGGGGAATTGTACGGCGGCGTTCTCGGTCTCCCTGTCACGTTCCTGATCGATCGCAGGGGAAAGATTCGTTTCCGGCACGATGGTGAGACCGATCTTCATCTCATCGAGCGAGAGATCAGGAAACTGTTGTCGCAGCGTTAGCGCTGAAGGGTCCTGGTATGTATGCGCCCGTGCCGTGTTTTTGCCCAGACGTGGGTGTATTCGCGCATTATGACGAAGCCGCCAGCGCTTCTATCGCCGCTATCCCCTGACATACGTGTCAATCGAAGCAGCGGCGCCGCGGGTCACTTCCTTGCTTCACTGCGGGCGTGAGTGACGCGAAAGCCCGTATCGTGTGGGCGGCTGGCATGGTGGGCGCTATTGCCATCGCGGTCGTCAGCATTGTTAGTACCGGTTCACAAACGCCAGGCATCCATCCGGTGATCTGTCCGGAAAGCTCTGTGAGGAATCTTGACTTCTCCAATTTCACCGGCGATCGTCTGATCATGGAGCTTCGCGAAGACTGCTTCGGAGCGCTGGTTACTCCGCCGAGAGCGTGGAGCTACTGGTATACGGACACCGCGAGCGAGGAAGCAGAACAATGGCACGCCTACTGGTTCGAGAATGAGGCTGCGCCGATCGGGCCTTTCTTCGCGGACAGCCGGGAGATCGTGGGCAGGTCCGCTCACGCAGCATTCCGAATGGAAGGGCGGGGAACTGTGGCTTTCTACAACAAGCCGCTGGAGCGGCCGGGGCCGATCAACTCCGGGCCGACGGATGAAGAAATCGCGCAGGCAATGAATCAGAACGGCTCCCGGCGGCCGGCGGGAATCTCCGGAACGGGCGCTACACTCTACGCGACATTCTGCGCCGATTGCCACGGCAGGGATGCGGCGCCACCCGGACCACTTGCCTCAGGCCGGAAGCTGCGGGCGCCCGATCTGCGATTGCTGGCGCGCCGAAACGAGGGCGTGTTTCCGCTTCGCGAGGTGGAAAAGCTGCTGAGTGGAACCAATCAGGCTCCCATCATCCACGGCGGCATTGATATGCCTGTGTGGGCGCCTGTTCTCTCGCATCAGATGGGAGATCGCGAGATCAGCGCGGCGGAGGCGGCTCATTCTCTCGCGAGGTATCTCGAGAGCCTGCAGCGATAGCTAATCGAGCTTCGCTTCCTTCAGCCACGCCACCAGCGCGGTGGGCCACGCTTCCGACGTCTTTCCGCTCTTCACGATTCCGAATCCGTGGCCGCCGGATGAATAGATATGCAGTTCCGCCGGGATTTTGGCGGCGCGAAGCGCAGCGAAGAACCGGCCCGCGTTCTGGGCTGGATTCACCGCGGGATCGTCATCGGCCGCGACGAGGAACGTGCGCGGAGTGTCGGCAGTAACGGCGAGAACCGGCGGAATCGCGGGATAACCGAGAACCAGAAAATCGGGACGGCTCTCTTTCGGCGCGACCATCCCCATCATGGCGGCCAGATGTCCGCCGGCCGAGAAGCCCATCAATCCGACAGCGGTTGGTTTCACGTTCCAGCGCGCTGCATTCTTCCGGACCAGTTCCATCGCGGCTTCGGCGTCTTCGACCGCGACGTGCGCCGCCTGCGCTTCGGACTGCACATCGCCGCCGTGCGTCATGGCGGCAGCGCCCGGCAGCCGATACTTCAGCACAATGCCGGCGATGCCGATCGTGTTCAGCCAGCGCGCAACGTCGTGGCCTTCCTTATCGATTGCCAGGTGCCCGTAGCCGCCGCCTGGGCAAATCACGATTGCCGTCCCGTTCGCTTTCGCGGCGGGCGGGAGGTACACGGTGACGTCCGGTTGATTGACGTTCGTGATGGAACGATCCGTGACGCCGTTCTTTCCGCGCTCCTGCACTTGTTCCGACGGCGCCGAAGGATCCGGCTTCAAATCCGGATGAAGAAGGATGGTTTCCTGCGCGCAGAGTTGCAGGGCGAACAGGAGTCCGGGCAATAGTATCGTCGGGATTCGCATCACGTATTAAGATACCGCCGCGCGCTCCGCCAAATTGTGTTAGGATCGCGCCTGAATCATCGTGTTCGGTGTATCTTATCGTCTCTTCGCCTCGATTCTGCTGGTAACCGCGGTCCTGGCCCAGGAGGGCGAAGTTCCGACATTCGATACGAACGCCAGACTCGTGCTGGTTCCGTTCAACGTGGAGCGCGCCAGGTATTTTGCCACGGACCTGCAGCCCGCCGATTTTGAGCTGCGCGAAGACGGACACCCTCGTCCGTTCACGACATTCGAAGGTCCCAATACCGCGCATCCGCTGCCGCTCGAACTGATTCTGCTGTTTGATACCACGGTGGCGCGGGCGAATCCGAAGAGCCCGTCCCTTTTTGATCAGGACCCGAAGGCGAATTACGAATTCCTCAATAACTGGGATGAACCAGTCACTGCCGCCCTGCTGCAAAAGAACGGGCTGGATATTCGCATGGCCGTCTATCACTATGCGGGCCGCCAACTTGAGCGGCTTTGCGGGGCGACATCCGACGCGCGGCAGATTTTTCAGGCACTTGAGTCTCTGCTGAATCCCATTCCACCGGACAAAGGCGAGTTGACGCTCCTCCCCGGTCGACACATCCAGAAACTGCTGTTCGGACCCAGCGGGATGGGGTGGATGCCGGAGTCGATCGACAGCGTGCTGCACGATGCAGCCGCTTCACCCGTGCCGGCGCGGCGCGTTCTGATTCTATTCACGAAGGGAGCGAGTGGCACCGGTGGGGCGACGCTCGAGTCGACGTATAACAGCATCGTCGATCCCGCGCTCGCTCTAAGCATCCCGATTGATCCGGTCATTCTGGCGAGGGGCAGATTGGATCACATTTTCGCGAACCGAGCCGGGCCAGGAGGAGTGCTCTCAACGGCGGATGGGCCACCGCGGTCCGGAAATACAGTCGGTCCCGTGAGTGTGACGTGGTATCACAATCTGCCGTGGGTCGCCAGCGTTGGTGAGATGACCGGCGGGGAGTTATTCGTTCCGGACCATATGGACCGGAAAGCGCTGGCCGCCATCCTCGCGCTCGCCCGGGACAGGATCGCATCTCAATACGTAGTGGGGTTCACGCCGGAGGCTTCTTTGAAGCCGAAGAAGCACTCGCTCGGGGTGAAGCTGCGGTCGAAATCCGCGGGGAAGTTGATTGGCGGCGAGAGAAGCGGTGTGACGTATTGACGCCCTCTTCCATCATGGCGTAAAACGCCGGGCCTCGACGTTCAATATCGCCGCCTTCGGCCATTGCGCATCGCCAACCGTGATTTTGGCGGCTCGCGAATCCGAGATGCCAAGCGCCGCGAGCGGGATTCGAATGTCGTAATCGCGTCCCGCAACGGTCAGCAGGGGACTTGTCTTCAGATCCGCTGATGTAGAAAAGATCTCATGATCATTCAATTCCAGACGGATTGCATATGCCGCGAATGCTCGATGGCTGTTTGCTTTACCCTGCTGGTCAAAGGTCGCCTGATCGCCCACACTCACCGTCACGTTGAGCACGAAATCACCGGCCCGTGTACTGCCATTGTTTGATGTCACGATCTTGAATACAGGCCAGCCGCCAGGCGGATTTTCGACGGTGCTGCCGGGAGCGGGCAGTTCATCGCTCGATTCAATGCGGATGTAGAGGAATGACTCGTCGAATACCGTTTTCATCTGCCACCCGCGGCGGGTCGCGCTGGCCGCATCCATCGCGGGCGGAATCTGTTCCCAATGCGATCCCGCGCGCGCGAAAGCTCCTGGAGCGGGCGGCACGAATGCGTAAACGGAATTCGGATCAGGCGCGGTCTCTCGCCAGAACTCGTCCTGGATCCGCCATTGCCCATCTTCCTGCCGGAACGTTATCGTGACAAAGGAGCGGGCGCTGGCCTGCGTGATTGCCACAGCCTGATCGCCCTGGATGAAAATCCGCACGGGCCGATAACGGACTTCCGGACGTGCCTTCACGTAGGGACGCATTTTTTCCATCTCGGCTGACTTTTCGCGCGCCCAGAGATGCAGCCAGGCATCGAAGTCGCCGGTTTGCTCGTCGCTCTCCATTTGTTTGAGAACTGCTGCGATCTTCGCCTGTTCGGTTTGGCTTCGGGGGACTGCGCTCGGGCCGCTCTGCGTTTGCTTCGCGGCGCGAGGTGCGGTTTGGGCCCAGACAGACGCGAGAGACAGCAGTAAGATCGCGAGAAACCGCATGGCTGGTTACTCTATCGGACGGCGGCTGGCGAAATTCGAGAGAATCAGAGAGTGGCTGCGGATGCGCCCGGAAAATGATGCTGGAACTGTCAGGAGCGGAAGGAGAGGACTATGAAGTATATCGTCGAAACGCCGAAATCAGTGGAGCAGGCCGTGGCGGATCTGCAGACCGCCGTTCAGCGCCACAGCTTTGGTGTCCTGCACGTCCATAATCTCCAGGAAACGCTTAAGAAGAAGGGTATCGACTTTCCGAACGCCTGCCAGATTCTCGAGATCTGCAATCCTCAGCGTGCCCGTGACGTACTGAGCGAGGATATGGACCTGAATCTGGCGCTGCCATGCCGCGTCTCGGTGTATTCCGAGCGGGGTAAGACGAAGATCGGCATGATGAAGCCAACTGCCATGCTGAAGGCTTTATCCGATTCACCTGCGCTCGCGAGCGTTGCTGAGGATGTCGAGCGATCCATCATCGAGATGATTCAGGAGGCGCGATAAGGAAAGGCGGCGCACGCAGTCGATCTTTTCGTGACCCGCCGAACCGCTTCATCTCTCAAGCTTGACTGTTCGGTGGCTCCCCGGCATGGATTCGAACTACGGTTTCGCCGCGTCTTTCAGAATCTGTAAGTTGACTGCTTTCAATTGTCGTCTAAGCAATCTAAGTAATGTAAGTGCGTACACTCGTACGGTGTCTGTACGGTTGAGGGATCTGTCGGCGAAGTTAGACGCCTGTGTTGAGATATTGTTCGGGTCCGCACGAGTTGCTATGATCAACACTGAGGATAAATGCGTACTGAAGAGCAGGTAGTTGCACGACTCAAGTCCGGAAGAGGTCATCTTACCCATGATGTAGTCGCAGGGACAGTTCATCTATACGACGACGAACCTTGTGCGGGCAACGTTCGCGTTGCCTCAATGACAGTAGAGTTGGACATATTCAAAACACTACGTGTTCAAAAGCGACTCATTAGGATGGGTGGACGCGAACAAGTTCGATACAAGCTTAGCCAAATCGACAACGCCTAAGACCTGAAATCACCTCCGTTAGGTGCGCCATCATCTCCAAATTTGCGGTGACCACCGCACGGCGCCAAATTATGAACTTGCGCGATGTCTCAGACCGTCGATGAATCATCGTTGATTTCAAAAGCCGCGATTGGATCTCGGATCTCATCCTTCATGGCCTCGATCAATTCCCGCGGAAGCGCGGGAGTGCTTTCGAATCGTATCGAAGTACTACGCGATTTAGATGTTCTGAAGACGAACCAGAATGGCCCATGCGGGCATCTCGCGCATCGGGCCTTCGAGCAATAGATCTCCTGTAGCTTTCGCCGACCCTGATCTTCGATGGTTCTATGTACCATCTCGGAAGAGCAATGTTTCGAAGCGATTTCTATTTCAGTATCGAAATGACCCTCGTCGAGCAACTTCTGAATCTGGGTTGCCACTTCGATCAACTGATTACGCGTTAACCTCGACAGTCTCTCAGCCCACGCTGCGCGTTTCTGTGGGCTCATTGCCTCCAATTCGAAGGCCTCACACGACTTGGGCTCAACCATGCGGAATATTTTGGGCACGGATTCGTTCTACGATTCACGGCTCGGTCTTAGAAAAATAACTTATTGATTCTATTGGTCTACGACAGTTCGAGGTGGATGGACACTGTTCTGCATTGTAATCTCACCGT
>CAZPZE010000342.1:0-2254 GCA_964590625.1 uncultured Solibacteraceae bacterium | reverse complement strand
GAGACCACAATCGAGTTGCCCTCAATCTTCGCGTCCGCGGCAACATACCTGCGATCGGCGCCGGCGATTTCAAAGCCCTTGAGCGCGCCGCCTTTGGCGTTCATGCCGCCCGTTGTGTGATCGAACCAGACGCGCATCGCGGCGCCTTCCGGGCGGGCTTCACGGAACATCGGACCGGAGTCCTCGATCTTTTCTCCATACGCGATCACGCGCGCGGCGAGCGCAAGACGAAGACCGACATCCTGCTTATCAGTCGGATGGATGTTCGTCGGGTTGCCGATGTCGATGATCGTCGCCATCCCGGTGTTCGCGAGCGACAGAGTCTGGCGCTGCGCTTCGCGCAATTCGGCCCATGCCGGGCTTGCCTTGAAGTTCGCCAGTTGAACGTAGAGGAACGGGAAATCGCCCTCGCCCCAAACCTTGCGCCAGTCGCGAATCATTGCCTGAAACGCGCGCGCATAGAGCGACGCACCGGCGGGTCCGGCGTTGGCGTTCGACTCGCCCTGATACCAGATCACGCCTTTGATGGGATAGCGGATCACGGGCGCGATCATCCCGTTGTAGAGTCCGGTGGGGCCGTTGGCGCCGCCGGGGCGCGATTCCGTCAGTCCCGGCCTGGGTGGTTTGGAACCCGCGGCGGTCCAGTCGGCGAGCCGCTTTTCGTAAGTGGCCTGCGCCGTGGGCCAGTTTTCCAGCACGCGCCCCCACTCGCTGAAGAAGGGCGAGAGCGCGGGGTCAGAGCCGAGCGCGCGCATGCTGGTCCATGCTTCTACCGGCGTTCCGCCCCAGAAGCTTTCGATGATACCGATCGGCACACCTTTCAGCTTTTCCTGCAAATCGCGCGCGAAGAAATACGCGACTGCCGACGCGCCGCCGGCATTTTCGGGATTGATATCGGTCCACGGCTGCACGCTCGTGTCGTCGAGCGGATAATCGGACACCTTGCGATCGACGAGCGCGCGGCGAATCTTCGGATATTTCGCATTGGCGATTTCCGTCTGCGCGTTTTCCGCCTGCCGCAGCTTGAACTCCATATTGGACTGGCCGGAGGCAACCCACACGTCGCCCACGAGAATATCGTGGAATGCGATCGTGTTCGTGCCTTTGACCGTGAGATCGAAGGGACCGCCGGCGTCGCCGGGAGCCAGATAAACGCTCCAGCGGCCGAGCCCGTCCGCCTTCGCCGATTGCGTTGCGCCGCGGAAGGTGACGGACACGGCTTCATCCGGACTCGCGATGCCCCAGATGTGGACCGGCAGATCGCGCTGAACCACCATGTGTTCCGTGAGGATGTGGGGCAGCGTGACTTCAGCCTGAGCCACGGCGGCGGCCGCGAAGAGCAGGGCGGGAATAACGGCGATGCGGCTGTTCATGAGGCGCATTCTACAACAGAATGGCGGCCTAGTTCTTCCGAATGATGTCGATCTGCTGCTGAATGTCCTGCGCGGCTTTGTTGGCTTCGGTGGGATATTCGCCTTTGACCTGCTTATCGCGCGTGTAGCCAACGTAATCCAGCCAGCCCTGCGAAAGTTTTTCGCGGGCGGATTTCACGAGCACGAAGATGGGGTCCGACTGGATGCGCGCCGCTTCGTTGCTCAGCGAATCCTTCGGGAACTTCATTTTGAAGTTCTCGAGAATGGTCTGCGCCATCAGGAGATGGCCTTCCAAATTGGGATGAATGCCGTCCTTCGTGAAACTGAACTGGGGATTGGAAGCGCGCTGTTTGGCGATATACGCATCCATCGGGGTGTGCAGATCGATGACGGTGACATCGGGGGCGGCGAGCGTTTTTTCCCAGGCCGCGTAATCGGCGAGCACATCGTCGTATTTCTTATACGGCGCTTTGTAGCTGAAGTCGGGAGCGCTGGCATCGCGAGTGACGGCCGAGACCGGCACGGGATCGAACGGCGGCGGCGTGAGCAGAATGAGGCGCGCGCCCTTCGCGCGGACCGCGGCGATCAGGCCCTGAATTCCCTTCTGGAAGGCCGCCATGCGTTCCGGGCTTTGCGGATGATAGATGCCGTCGTTCATTCCATAGCAGGCAATGACGAGTTGCGGAGTAACGAGATCAAGCGCGCGGCCGAGACGCTCGGATAAGCAGGGCCGCGGAAACGGATGGTCCTTTTCGGTGAGGCAGGAGACGTTCTCGCTCGAGAGACCGATGCTGACGATGTCGAAACGATCGGATGGGTATTGCTTGTTGAGGTAGTACTCGACGATGGTGACGTAGTCGCCGGCCTGCGTGATGCTGTCG
>CAZPZE010000341.1:0-6433 GCA_964590625.1 uncultured Solibacteraceae bacterium | reverse complement strand
CAGCTCGCCGTTGGCGAAACTGAATTCGAAAACGGCAGCGCGCGCTCCACCGCCCACGTAGACTTTGTCTCCGGTTTTTGAAATCGCGAGCCCCAGCCACGCGTCAGGCACGGGCGTGCGGCTCAGTTCTTTCGCTGACGCGAGATCGATCACGCTGATCGATGGCGGATGCAGCCCCGCGCTCAGCACCAGAAGATACCTGCCGTCCGGCGTCGCCGCCGCCGACATCGGAAACGTATCCACCGGAATTTGCGCCGGCTGTGCCTGTGCCAATGCCGCCGCGCAAACAACAAACAGCGTCAGAAGTTTCATCCGCCCTCAAAGTAGCGCTGTGCGATAGGGAAGCGCCGCCCCATTCCGAACGCCTTCGACGTGACCCGCAGTCCGGGCGCCGCCTGCTGCCGTTTGTATTCGTTGCGGTCCACCATGCGCGCCACGTCCTTCACCAGCTTCAGCTCGATCCCCAGCTTCCCGGCAATATCCGCGGGACCTGCCATCTCCTCCACATACAGCCGCAGGATGGCGTCGAGCACGTCGTACGGGGGCAGGGAATCGCTGTCCCTCTGATCCGGACGTAGTTCCGCCGATGGCGGTTTCTGGAAAACCGACTCCGGGATTGCCCCGTCATGCCGCCGGTTGGCGACGCGGGAGAGCTCATACACAAGGGTTTTCGGCAAATCGCTGATCACGGCCAGGCCACCGCACATGTCGCCATAAAGCGTGCAATATCCCACCGCGAGCTCGCTCTTGTTGCCCGTCGTCAGCACCATGGCGCCGAACTTGTTCGACATCGACATCAGCGTCAATCCGCGCAAACGCGCCTGAATGTTTTCCTCCGCCACGTCCGGGGCGCGGCCTTCGAAGACGGGCTTCAGCGTGCGCAGCATTTCCTCATACGCGGGAGTGATCGAAACAATATCGAACGGAATTCGCAGCCGTTCCGCCATTGCCTGCGCGTCGCGCACGCTGTGATCCGAAGAGAACGGGCCCGGCATCGCGAGCCCGTGCACGTTCTCCCGCCCCACTGCATCCACCGCGATCACCGCCGTGAGCGACGAATCGATACCGCCGCTCAGCCCGAGCAGCACTTTCCGGAATCCACACTTGCGGATGTAATCGCGTGTGCCGACCACCAGCGCTTCGTACACCGCCTCCAGTTCGTCGGCAAAGTTCGCGCGTTCGTCACCGCTCCGCGCCGCGGTATCCACAATAATGAGATCCTCGGCGAACGATGCCGCCGAGGCGATCACGTTCCCATCGGCATCCATGGCGAAGCTGGAGCCATCGAACACCACCTGATCGTTGCCGCCCACCTGATTCACCACGATCGCCGGCACGCGATGCCGCCGCGTCATGGAGCGAAACATTTCGCGCCGCAGCTCCCGCTTGCCCATGTGATACGGCGAAGCGTTGATGCTGATGAGAAGGCTGCCGCCCTGGCGCATCAGCTCATCCACCGGATCGCGCGAATAAAGCTGATGTTTCCAGAAGAGCTTGTCATTCCAGGAATCCTCGCAGATCGTCAGCGCGAGATTCTCGGTGCCGAGCGCCCACACGCTTTGCCGCGTGCCCGGCACGAAGTTGCGGCCTTCATCGAAAACGTCGTAGGTCGGCAGCAGCATTTTGTTTTGCCGCAGCATGATGCGCCCGCCCTGCAGAATGGCGGCGGAGTTCGTCGTCTGTTTGCCCGTGGTTTCGTGCGACCGCCCGACATAGCCAGCGATCACCGCGAGCGAAAGCTCAGCGGTGGCGGCCGCGAGCTGGCGAATCCCTTCCTCGGACCTGTCCACGAAGTGCCGGCGTTCCACGAGATCCCGCGGCGGATAGCCGGTGACGGAAAGCTCGGGGAAAACCACCAGCTCCGCGCCGCGATCCGCCGCCTGCCGGGCGAGGCGGCCCATCAGGGCGACGTTTCCGTCGATATCGCCGACTGTCGTATTGATCTGGCCGAGGGCAATTCGCATTCGAAACTTTCAGTTTAGCCGCCGTTACAGCTGCCTTCCGCGACCGGCATATAATCGCCTGTAATGAGAAGGGGACTCGCGGCGGCGTGCGTGCTCCTGGCTGCGGCGTATGCGCAGGACCGGCCGCTGACCGGACCGCAGCTGGTTCGTCTGAACCGCCTGCCCGAAGCCCTCTCGGCATTCCGGGCTGATCTGGAACTGGCGCCGAAATCGGTCGCCGCGAATAATGGCGTCGGCGTCGTGCTGGATCTTCTCGGACGTTACGACGAAGCCCGCCCGTTCTTCGCCAAAGCGATCAAAGTGGCCCCCAGCAACTCGGAGAGGGTGGGAGCGCTGCGAGCTATGGCCATTGCGTGGGGATTCGCAGGCAACTGCCGGAACGCCGAGAAGTATGAGCAGGAGGCGTTCGATCTCTACATCCGCACCAACGATTACCCGAACGCTGGCGACACCGCCGATGAAATGGGCCGCCTGTGTATCGATACGGGCGATTTCGCCCTCTCCCGCGACTGGTATTCGCGCGCCCATGACGCCGGATTGGATGAACCAAATATCGCCCCCGCCCGCCGTGATCTGTGGAATTTCCGGTGGGAGCATGCGCAGGCCCGTCTCGACATCCGGCAGGGTAAATCCGCGAATGCCGCCCGTCATGTGGAAAACGCCAAAGCCATTCTGGCCAAAGGGACGATCCCCGATCAGGCCGAGTTCCTTCCCTACCTCACTGGCTATGTAGCTTTCTATTCAGGGAATTACAAGGAAGCGCTCGAAGATCTGAAGTACGCTTCCCTGGCCGACCCCTTCATTCAATGCCTCATGGCCCAGACCTATGAAAAGCTGGGTGACACGGTCAACGCCCGCAAATATTACGAGGAAGCAGCCAGCACGACCGCCCACAGCGTCCCCGCAGCCTACGCCCGCCCGTTCGCCGTCCAGAAACTGCATTAATTCCGTTACTTATTTTGCCGTAGAGGCCTGCGCAATCCGCCGTAGGACCCATCCAAAAGTATGGGTACTTTTGCCGGTCAACATGATATAAGTAACCCCAGCCGATTCAGTTTTGTGGAAGTGCTTCCACGTTTGACGTGGGCACTATTGGTGGCTTCTTTGAGAGGGCGGACGTGAGTCCGCGGAAGAAGGCGGACACTGAGTCCGCGAGTCGAGTAAGAGGGGTATACCGAATGAGAGTGACGAAACTCAACAGCGTTGTAGCCGCACTATGTTTAATGGCTGCTTCAGCCCCATGGCTGGCAGCACAAATCGTTTCGAGTACATTGACCGGATCGGTCGTCGATCCGGCGAACGCCGTCATCGTGGGCGCCGATGCCACTTTGAAAGATCAGGCGACCGGCGCCGAGCGCAGCGTGAAAACGAGCGGGGAAGGCACGTTCCGCTTCCTGGATATCGGAGCGGGTACTTACACGCTGACGATCAAGGCGACCGGCTTCCGCACGCACGTCCAGAAGGACATCGAAGTTCAGACGAGCGCCACGCGCGATATCGGGCGCGTCGCGATGGAACTCGGCAACATCACCGACCAGATCACGGTAACGGCCGACGCCGCCAACGTCGAATTGTCGAGCAGCGAAAAAGCGCACAGCGTCGACAACACCCAGATCGAAAATATTCCGTCGCGCGGGCGCGATCTGTTCGCGTTTATCGGAACGCTGCCCGGCATGATCGATACGAATAATCAGAACCCGGGCGTCGGTACCGGTTCGCACGATTTCCGGAACGCGTATTCCGTCGGCGGCCTCAGCATGAACGGCAACACGTCGATGATGAACGTCACGGTTGACGGCCTCACCGGCATGGACGTTGGCTGCGGCAACTGCCTGCTCGAAGGCAACCCGAACATGGATGCCGTCTCTGAAGTCAAGGTTCTGAGCTCGAACTATTCGGCGGAATACGGCCGCAACTCCGGCGGCACGATCACGCTGGCGACCAAGAGCGGCACGCAGAACTTCCATGGCAGCGGCTGGTGGCAGCATCGCCATGAAGAGTTTAACGCGAACACATTCTTCAACAACATCTCCGGCACACAGCGCGCGAAATACCGGTTCAACATTGATGGCTACAGCGTGGGCGGGCCGGTTTTCATCCCGCATCGCTTTAACACCAACAAGACGAAGCTGTTCTTCTTCGCTTCCGAAGAGTGGAGCGGTCTGTTCCCTGGCGCGAACACCGTTCTCAGAAATATGCCCACGACGCTCGAACGCACGGGCGATTTCTCGCAGACCGTGGACGTCAATGGCAAACAGATCGTCGTGAAAGATCCACTGACGCAGGTGCAGTTCCCGGGCAACGTGATTCCGTCGAGCCGCTTCGATCCGACCGGCGTTGGCCCGAAAATCCTGAACTTCTTCCCGCTGCCGAATTATGCGCCGCCGCCGGGCAATCCGAATTACCTGAAGTACAACTATCAGGCGCTGATCGGCGGCAAGCACCCGATTCGTAATGACGTAGCCCGCGTCGACCTGAATCCCACGTCAAAGATCGCGGCCTATATTCGCATGGTGAAGGACGACGACAAAACGACGGATCCTCAGGCCGGTTTTGATTTCGTCTACTCGCCGCAAACCCACCCGGTTCCGTCGTACAACTACTCGGGCGCGATTACCTACACGATCCGGCCGACGCTCGTAAACGAATTCAATTTTGGCAAGGCGGGCAGCGACTGGAACTACTATTACAACGATCCGTCCAACCTGACGCGTTCGGTCTTCGGAAATCCGCCGAAGCTGTTCCCGGTGCAGTTCAACGATCCCTCGACCGTTTCGAGCCTGAGTGGCTCGAACCTGCACATGTACAATTTCATTCCGAACGTGAGCTTCGGCAGCATCCCCTCGAGCGCCACCAGCGTGTCGCTCGGCCGCGAAACGCCGAACCCGGTGCACAACTACTCCATCGTCGACAACATCAGCTGGATCAAAGGCAAGCATACGATCAAGGCCGGTATCTACGAAGAATACGCGTGGAAATACCAACCTTCCGGTGTAGCCTACACGGGCAGCTACAACTTTGGCAACGATGGAAGCAATACGAGTTTCGGATCGCAGGATGGCTATTCGAACGCTCTGCTGGGATATTTTGCCAGCTACAGCGAACAGAATCTCCGCCTCGCCAATATCGTCGATTACTGGAACAGCGAATGGTACGTGCAGGATAGCTGGAAGGCCAGCAAGCGGCTGACGTTCGACCTCGGCGTGCGTTTCTACAACCAGACGCCGCAGGTGGATGAGAACGGCACATGGGCGATCTTCGATCCTACGAAATACGATCCGGCGCAGGCACCGCGGCTGTACGTTCCGGCTACTGTGAACGGTCAACGCGTCGCGCAGGATCCACTAACCAAGTCAGTCGCCCCTGCGGCCGCAATTGGTTCGTTTGTGCCGGGTAGCGGAAACATCGCCAACGGCATGATTCCGCTCGGCAAGGGACAGGACGCTTATCATCAGACTCCCGGCGTCGTGGCGGCGCCCCGCATTGGCTTCGCCTATGACCTGTTCGGCGATGGCAAGACCGCTCTGCGCGGCGGCTTCGGCATCTTCTACAACCGCGTAAACGGCAACTCCGTTTACGGCATGACTGGCAACCCGCCGAACACAGTAACGGCTACGGTGTATGACGGTACAATCGGCAGCCTGACTCCGGGACAGGGTTACAGCTCTCCGCCCAACATCGGCTGGTACAGCGATGGCCAGTGGGACTCCGAACGCAACGCCAGCCTCGGCATTCAGCGCAATCTCGGCTGGGGTACCACGCTCGATGCATCCTGGGTAGCGAACTGGGGCGTCAACCAGCCGTGGACGATCAACATCAATTCGATCCCGCTGGGCGCGGATTTCGATCCGAAGAATGCGGATCCCACCAAGAAGGGCAGCGTGCTGCCGTCAGTTTTCGAGCGCGTGAATTACCCCGGCTGGGGCAATCTCACGAAGCAGGCGTGGGGCGGTTCCACGAACTACAACTCGCTGCAGACGCAGGTCCAGCACCGTTTCCGCAGCGGTTTTGAAATCAACGCGAACTACACCTGGTCGCACGCTCTCGGTGTGACGGGCTTCCAGCCGCTGGTTGCCGACAATACGGCTTACAACTATGGTCCGCTCGGCACGGACCGCCGTCACGTGTTCAGCGCCAACTGGGTGTACAACCTGCCCGGTCCGGGCCGCAGGCTGAACAGCAAGGTCCTTGGCTTCTTCACCGACCACTGGGTGATGGCCGGCATCCTCCAGAAGCAGTCCGGATCGCCGTTTACCCCGGGCTTCAATACATCGCCCTCGAAGAACATCACCGGAACGGGTAGCCTCGGCGCCCGCATCAACGTGATCGGCGACGCGCACGCCGCGCCCCCGAACCAGAGCGTCACCGGCCTGCCGGTGGAATTCAACATCGCGGCTTTTGCCGAGCCCGCGGTTGGCACCATCGGCAACGCAGGCGTCAACATTCTGCGCGGGCCGGGCTGGACCAAC